>BAXC01000039.1 GCA_001310375.1 Bacillus sp. JCM 19041
AAAATTACAGGAATTGAATTGAAGTTTAGCTAAGAGTTTTTTTCTAGAATTTACATAAAGAATGGAGCATAAAACAATGCACTTAGATCGATTAGATAAAAAGGATGCAGAATCTTTATTTCACTTCGAGGTGGATCATCGACACTATTTTGAACAAATGGTGCCGGGGCGTGGAGACGAGTATTATTATTGGTCTACTTTTCTGCAAAAATTGGAATCTTTACTTGAAGAACAGATTGCAGGAGAGGGAGCGTATTATTTAATTAGAGATGAATCTAAAAAAATTGTAGGGCGTTTAAACTTAACGATCAAAGATGGATATGCAGACCTTGGTTACAGAGTAGGTGAACCTTTTACGGGAAAAGGAGTGGCTAAACAGGCGCTTTCACTTGCTATCACTGAAGCACGGACGATCCCTAGTATTAAAAAGCTTGTTGCAAAAACAACAACAGCTAACGTTGGCTCGCAAAAAGTGTTAGAACGTAATGGTTTTGTGAAAGTGGCAGTTGAAGAGAAGCAATTTGAGTGGAAAGGTGAAAGGCAACAATTTATACATTATGAACTACCATTATAGAGTTTATTCATACAAATCGGAACAGAGGAACGTATGAACCAGTTTGGCATGAAATCGGTCATTTAAGAGACATCGATGTAAGGCCGAAGGGAATAGCGGAATTAATAAAAGAGTAATGAGGGGGAGTTCCATGGAAGATCGGTTAAAAGAGTTAAGAAAAGTAACATCAACCCTCGAACAGAATGGCATTCACTATACATTAGGCGGAAGTGGCCTTCTCTATGCTCTTAATCTAGTAAGTATCGTAAATGATTTTGATCTTACGACAGAAGCAAACAAAGAAGAGGTCATTCGTGTCTTGAGCCTTTTGGTGTGAAAGAGAAAATGCTTGGTGGCTATCCGTTTGCTAGTTCATACTTATTGGAACTTTCTGTGGGAGGGGAAGAAATAGAGGTAATTGGCAGATTTTCGCTCCATTCTGAAGAAGGGATTTGTCTAATCCCTTCGATCGTTTCTCATAGATGGAGTGATTTGAATCTAGGCACTCCGGAGGCTTGGTATGTTGCATATACGTTAATGAATCGGCCGAAGAAAGCGGAGCTAATAAAACAGCATTTCGCTAATGTGGGAATAAACGAAGAAATGAAAGCTTATTTCTCAAACAAACCAGTTGGACAATTTGTCCGAGATAACCTAATTTAACTACTTTACTGTTGCGACAATCGCTTTTACTAATTCTCTATCATTTCCAGTTACGATTTGTACATTCGGCATATGGTAGAAAGTCGTTTCGAGGACTTCGTTTTGAGGAGAATATAGAATAATTGGTTTGTCAGTTGCCAATGCCATACCATATTCGATATGACTTCCTCTTCCTGCAGGGAGAAGCATAATGAAGATGTCTGACTCGAGTACAGCTGCTTTCTCAAGCTGAGCAATACGATTCATGTTTGCAATTATTGTGGTGCGCTCATTTTTGGTCCAGTCATATGTAACGGAATGTCCCATCTCGCTAAGTGTTTGATTTAGCGAACAAACCTGTGAAATATTTGCGAAGCTTGATGCAATATAGTATTTCATAACGCCCCCCTTTTTTAATTGGTTTAAGAATAAGTATACGCGTCATTTTATAAGAAAGAAATAGGATAGTAGAAGGAGGGGTGTCATGTATATGTACAGAAATGACTGTAGAAAAATTCTCCTGCCTTATTTAGAAAATCTCTCAGAAGAAGAATGGTTTAAACAGACAGTTGATTACCCAAAGAACATCGCCTGGATTATCGTTCATATTGCTGGTTCAGAGGATTATTGGATTAATGAGGTCTGGTTGAAAAAACCATGTATCATAGACCTTCATGAGAAAAGGAGACCAGAAGAATTAATAAAAGCATACACCGATATTCGAACGTATAGTGACCAATTGCTTATAAATCAATCCCCCCATGAATTGGACAAATTAATTGAAGTACCAGAGTTTGGAGATGGCTGGAAGCCTCCGTCTCCTCCTACAGTCAATTGGCTTTTTAACCATCTTTATTCCCATGAAACGTATCATGTCGGTCAACTAGCAATCATTGCTCGTTTAAATGGCATTACACCTCCTCAGTTTTAATAAAAGGAGCAAAAGATATGAGGATTTTCGATGAACTATATGGAACAGTTGAATTAGATGGAGTACTGGCTGAGTTAATCAATAGTCCGCCGGTCCAACGACTGAATGGGGTCCATCAAGGTGGAGCTAGTTACTTAGTCAATCCAGATTGGGATGTGACGAGGTTTGATCATTCAATCGGGGTCATGCTTCTCGTTAAAAAGCTTGGAGGCACTTTAGAAGAGCAAGTGGCTAGTCTTTTGCATGATGTTTCTCACACTGCTTTTTCCCATGTGAGTGATCTTGTATTTGACCATAAAAAAGAAGATTATCATGAATTCATTTATGAGCAAGTTGTTGCTTGTTCAAGTATCCCAGCTATATTGCGGCGAGAGGGAATGGATTGGAAGAAACTTTTACTAGACGATTCAAAGTGGACCTTACTGGAGCAGTCTGCACCGGAACTATGCGCTGATCGAGTTGATTATACACTACGAGATATGTATACATACGGAATAATTACGCTTGAACAAGTCCATTGGTTTCTAGCGCAGCTGGCAGTAGTAAATGGGCGGATGTTCTGTACCGACCTCTCCGCTGCCGAATGGTTTGTAGAAACATATTACAAAGAAGTAATTGATTTTTTTATGAACCCATTAAATATATATGGATATGACCGGTTAGCGCTTGTATTAAAAAGAGCATTAGCTATAGAAGTTGTATCGAAAGAAGACTTTTTAAAAGAAGATCATCAGCTTATAGCGCAGCTATCAACTTCTGATGATCATGAAATAAAAGCTCTGCTTGATGAACTTTCAACTGATGTGGAATTGGAAGAAACACTAGAAGATTATCATATCCACCGTAAAACAAAAGTCCGACTAATTGATCCTTCCGTAGCAACTGACGGAAGTCTGGTACCAGCTTCAACTCTTTCTAAACAAATACGAGTTATGAACGAAGCAGCCAAAGCAAAAGCAGAGAAAGGTGTTTATCTCAAAGTTTATTATTGAGGAGGAAGACAAATGACAGAAGACTTTTATTGTGACGAAGTCTTAAGTGGAAAAACGAAAGTGAATAAAGTGATGGAAACAGAAAATGTTCTTGCTTATTACCATACGAAACCCTTTTATCCTGTTCATATTGTTGCAATTCCGAAACGTCATATTCCTTCGCTTCTTATGCTTGAAGAAGAAGACAATGTTTTGTTGCTAGAACTCATGAGCGTTATAAAAACAGTAGCAAAACAAGTAACAGAAAAACATGGTGCATGTCGAGTACTAACAAATCTTGGAGACTATCAAGAATCAAAACATTTACACTGGCATATTGCTTCAGGAGCACCGCTCAAAAATCCGGATGGCAACGCATGAGAGAGAATTGGGGAAGCCAGTTGGAGTATCTAAAAAATGCCAAATAGGTTATATGAGAAGGCAAGGACTAAGCACTAAGGAAGCGGAACAACAATGTAACAGTGAACAAATGGCAGCCAACCTTTTTTAAAAATACGTCTTTAGCATATGCACCAAATATGAAAATCTCGTATGGGAAGGTGTAAGCGTTGAGAGCACTCGTCCTTGATTTAGACGGAACATTGTTAAATTCGAATAAAAGGATAAGCAATAGGAATATGGCTATTGTGGAGCGGGTTCTGGAGAAGAATATTCTCGTTATGATTGCAACTGCGCGGCCACCTCGTACAGTAAGGAAGTTACTTCCAAGTGTACTTCAGGAACGATCTTTGATGATTTATTATAATGGAGCTTTAATAGAGAGAGAAGGGATACAAAAACATACGGCGATTGAACCTGATCTTGTCCAGCAAGTATGTGATTACGTAAGAGTAAATGAGAAAAGTTGCTGGATCTCGGCGGAAGTAACGGATCATTGGGTCTGTACGGAGGCAAATGATTATCGTTCACTTATTGGCGTATCACAAAATCCGGAACAAATTGATCTTGACCTGTTTGAAACACTGAGCCCAACAAAAATGTTGTTATGCCATATTCGAAATCCACAAGCTTTATCTGAAGCACTTTCTCATATTGTTGCGGTTCTCCATACAGATAAAGGCATGCTTACACAGCTTATGAATCGCTCTGCAACAAAAGAAGCAGCTGTTTCTGAAATCACTTCAGAAAAGGGTATAAGTCTCGCTGATGTTGTTGTATTTGGAGATGATTATAATGATTTAGGTTTGTTTTATCAATGTGGCTACCCGGTTGCGATGGGAAATGCAATTTCAGAACTAAAAGCGATAGCGAGTGAGGTAACCTCTTCAAATGACGATGATGGAGTAGCCGTTACACTTGAACGGATTTTAAAGACAATGGAACCGTAAATACTGTTCAAGGGAGGTGTATGCATGACTTGGTGGTTTTCCTATTATCATGATGGCCCAGTATTTGCCTGGTTAGCTTCGCTCATCTGGCTGTTCTTGCCATGCTTTTTTCAGTCTGCGTTGTGCTTATTCGATGGGGGCATATGATTCGGGAGAATGAAAGATTGGAACGCACATGCAGGTATATAATGGTAACTGCATTAGTTACTTTTGAAATCGTCTATCAAATCTGGTACATCCTTAATGGTGTATGGGATCCTCGTTTTGCGCTTCCGCTTCATCTAAGCAGTGTTACTTGGATGACCGCCTTGCTCATGTTACTTACACAACGACAACTTTTGTTCGAATTCACTTTTTTTGCTGGAGTAGGCAGTGCGATGTTGACACTAATTACCCCCGATGTAGGTGGATTTGGGTTTCCTCATTTTCGCTTTTTTCATTTTTTTATGACTCATGCTCTTGTAATTGTTGCTGTTGTTTATATGATTTGTGTGCATCGCTTTTATGTGGTATTACGCTCTGTTCTTCGAAGTTGGATTTTTTTGAATATCTACGCTGCATTTGTGTTTGTAGTCAATCTGGCATTACCAGGTGCAAACTACATGTATTTAATGCGTAAGCCACCGGGACCATCACCTTTTGAATGGTTTGGACCGTGGCCTTATTATATTTTTGTGTTGCAACTTGTTTCACTTTTGCTTTTCTTATTTATGTACGGTGTATACCTTATGTATGAAGAACGAAGAAAAAGGTAAAACACAACAGGATCATCAAGTGAAGGAGCGTTCTTATGATTACCTTACATGAACCAACGTTGAAACTAAGACAGGCATATCGAGATTTTTACGAGGAATATGCGGCAAGTGGAGAGAAGATGACACCGTTTGTTGTGAGACATTCACCTACCGATTTTAGTAAGATGCTTGCTTATTTAAAGAGTCACACAAAAGAACAAACCAAGCTTGGTGTTCCTCACTCTACCTATTGGGCAGTAGAGTCAGAGTCAGGTAAAGTGGTTGGCGTTATTAATATTCGTCATAAGCTAACAGATAAACTTTTTGAAACTGGTGGCCACATTGGTTACGGTATACGTTCAACTGCTCGTGGCAAAGGGTATGCGACAGAAATGCTAACATGTTCGTTTGAAAAAGTCCGAGCATTAGGCATATCTCGAGCGTTGGTTTGTTGCGATGAGGATAATGTTGCATCGGAGCGAGTGATTGTTAAAAATGGTGGCAAGCAAACGGAATCAAAGGTAGACGGTGGTGTACGAGTAAAACGCTTTTGGATTGATTTGAAAAAAGGAGGCTTCTGATGGGAAAAACGAAGGTTGTGCAACAGGTTGGTTCACAAACGTGTACGCTTAAAACAAAGCATGACTTCAATTGGCTAGAGCAAATGGGTGACGTATTTGCTGTGTTTGATCAGCAAGATTCCGGAAACATCAGTTTTGGTGTACAGACTTCAGTTGGAAGAAAGTTTGTGAAGTACGCAGGTGCGGAAACTCTATATTATGAAGGGGAAAGAAATGATGCAATCAAGCGTCTTAATGAGTCAGTTGCTGTTTATAAAGATTTAACTCACCCAACACTCGTACATTTGAACCAGCATTTTGAAACCGCTCACGGATATGCACTTGTGTTTGACTGGGTAGAAGGAGAGTGTCTTCACTCCCATTGGTCTTTTCCGCCACCAGAGAAATATACGCACTCAGATTCTCCATTCTACAAATTTAAGCAACTACCAATTGAAAAGAGGATAGAGGTTTTAACTGCCATTTTTGATTTCCATAAGCATGTTGAGCGACAGGGCTATGTCGCAATCGACTTTTATGATGGTAGTATTCTATACGATTTTCTGACAAATACAACAACGATTTGTGACATTGATGTATACAGCAAAAAACCATATATCAATGAAATGGGGCGGATGTGGGGATCCTCACGGTTTATGTCGCCTGAAGAGTTTGTAAGAGGTGCGGTAATCGACGAAAGGACAAATGTTTATACGATGGGTGCGGCAGCGTTTGTCTTACTTGGTGGTGAGAAGGATCGTTCATTGGCAAAGTGGGAAGCAAGTGAGCGTTATACGAAGTCGCTGTAAAGGCGGTAGAGGACGATCGAAAAGAGCGCTTTCCAACGGTTGCGGTATTTTTAGAAGCGTGGAGCGACCGAATTGGAATAAGGAGAGGTGAAAATGAAAGCACCTGACTACATTTCTAATGTGTGGAAACAATTTGATAACTTTCCAATGGAAACATTAACAAAAGCGTGGCGGCGGCAAAAAGCTATTGAATTAACGCAACGGACTGTAACGCAAATGAAGGAAGATAGGGAGCAGTACGGGAATTCGGGTAATTGCTTTGATTTGGCGATATGGTTACTCGACGCGTTTGATCAACAAGGGATTGATGCTTATCCAATTGGTCACAACTTAAATAACGAACATGCCCATGCTGCTGTTATTGCTCTAGACGAAGAAGGAAACCGTTATTTATGTGATTTAGGCGACCAATGGCTACAGCCTTTTCAAGTAGAGAAAAGTACAGATGAATGGTACGGAGGCTTTTTTCCAGCAGCAAAGGTCAAAGCAGTTAAAGATGGGGAACAAATTGTGGTTCATTATGTAAGACCAAACGAAAAGTCTTCGAGGCAATCGTACTCCTTGGAACGAATCGAACGTGATTTGTTTTGGAAAGCAGCAGAAGCATCACAACGGTCTTTAAAGCCAAATCCGCTACTGGAATGCCGAGTTCCATATAAGCAGGAAATGGCCCATTTTGAGTTTTACGGCTGGGAAAGTTTCTTAAGCACAACTGAGGGCTATTTAAAGAAGAACCACAAAAAGATCTGCAAAGTTGGGTGAATCATCTTCATATAAAAACAGGTTTTTCTATGAGATTCCTTCAAGAAGCACTTCGTTTCTATGAGTTAATAGGTGAGAAGGAGGTAATATAGAAAAATGCGTTTAGTTGAAGTAGTTGATTACCAGCCTAGTTGGCAAGACGTATATAAACAAGAGGCAATAAAGTTAGAACAAGTCTTTCAAGAGAATATGATTGGTATTCATCATATTGGTAGTACTTCTGTGCCTGGTTTGGCGGCAAAACCAATTATTGATTTGCTTATCGTATTAAAGAGGATTGAAGACGCTGATAAGCAGACTGAGGCAATGGAGAAGCTTGGTTATGAAGTACGCGGAGAGAATGGGATTGCCGGTAGACGTTACTTTCAAAAAGGTGGTGATGCAAGAACTCATCATGTGCATATTTTTAGTGAAGGTCATACTGCCATTAAAGAACATTTAGTTTTCCGAGATTATCTCCAACAACATCCTGACGCGATGCAAGCGTACGGTCAATTGAAAAAGAAGCTAGCTCAAGCATATGTGACGGACGTTGCTGCGTATATAAATGGAAAAGACGACTGGATTAATGTGACAAAAAGACGGGCGATGGAATGGGCGTTTGCAGAGGAGATTTCCTATGAGTGAAGTTATGTCAATAGCATTAGCGTTAGAATTAGAGCAAAGCGAAACGCGGATGTTGGATTCACGGATGCAGGCAATCAAGAATATTGCAGGAAATCCAATGGGAGTAGAAATTTGTTCATTTGGTAATACGATAGCATTCTCAGCAAAAATGATGCCTGGCCCAGCTTTTAATACGGTTCGTGGGCTAGGGACTGTTGATTTGGATAAGGTACTGACTATCATTAATTATTACGACAGGAATAAGATCGCACCCCAGTTTGTATTAAATCCTGCACTTGTGTCTAAAGAATTATTTTTCGAACTTTCTCGAAATAGTCTCTGTCAAACGAGTTTCCATTCAATGCTGTATGGTTCGATTAAGGAGTGTATGGGGCAGCATACCAATAAGAGCATTGTTTGTCGAAAGTTAGGGGAAACCGAGTTTGATTTATATGCTGAAATATACGTGAACAGCTTCAGGATGCCCACGTTTTTAAAAGAAGGTGTTTCACGGAATAACTATGTTCTATGTGACGATGAACAATGGCAGTTTTTTATAGCAGAATGGAATGGAGAGCCGGCAGGTGTTGCGGCAGTGTATACGGACAAATCAATAGCTGTACTAGCTTCAGCAGCTACATTGCCTAGATTTAGAGGTAAGGGTATTCATCGGGAGTTGATTCAAGCACGTTTGGAACATGTATCGTTAAAAGGATGTCGACTCATTTCTGGTCAAGCTGCTTTTGGTTCGACAAGCCAAAAGAACATGGAACGTGCTGGAATGAAAATTGCTTATACAAAATCAATCTGGACGGAGAGAGGAGTTGTCTGAGGACGGCTCTTTTTAAATTTATAGTAGGTAGTGAGAAGTGAAGAAAAGTGGAAATGGGTGTGCAAGAATGTGGATATGAGAGGGGAAAGGCGGAAGAGTGCTACGGAGGTTTAGGAGAGTAGGTTGAGCGTTGCAACGTTCAATTAGTCGCCTGAACTGTATAGCCATATTTGTTATTAAAGAATCTATAACTTAAAATAGACCGCCTTTTGTAGACGGTCTGTCTTGCTAGCTTGATTCTTTTTCTTGATCGAGCTTCTCTTCAATTTGTTTAAGCCTTGTCAATACTTCATCGAGTTTCTTGTCCACATCCTCGATTTCAGGACCCATCCCTTGACGTAATTCAAGTTCTTTTAAGCTTGCGCGGTTAGTGACCATAACAGTAATGACTGGATATAAGATCGCAGCGAGTGGTATCAGAATCCACCAAGGAAAATCCATTATGTGATGCCCCCTCTTCGAATAGTTAGCATGATCTATTTATTATACTCATAGATACGCAAAAAAAGAGAGAGAAGTTTCGTGTTTTTCAATCAGCTTCATTTGAAATGTTCAATCTTATTAAAGTAATGACGAAGAAATTCTTTGACGGAACTTGCACTCTTAATTTCTTTTAGGCTTGTACCAGTAAGTGATAATGACTCTTTAGCAAGAACTGGAGCCATACCGGTAACGATCGTTTCTGTGCCAATTAATTGTAAGATATCGCGAAGTCGAAAGATTCCTTCCACGACATACTCATTAAATTCTTCAAGTCCTGATACATCAACGATTAAAGTGGCTAGATCGAGACGAGTGATTTCTTGAGTAACTGTTTCAAACATATGGTCAAACCGTGAATGCCCCATTTCTCCAACGAGTGGGATAACAGCGACACCGTGTACGAGTGGAACAATTGGTGTAGAGAGCGTTTCAATTCGTTGAACGGAGTCTATATAATTAAATTCAATCTCTTTTTGAATCGTGATGTCTTTCTGAATGCCAATAAAATACTTTGAACTGTAATTTTCAAGATAAACACACTCAATATTAAGTTCGTTCCAAAATGGAGATCCATTTTTCTTGTAATTTAAGATTTCAAGTGAGCAAGACTGTTCATTTTTAATCGCTGTTCTAAGGGCATTCACAGCTGCTGGATCTGTGCCCTCACCTTGTAAAAAACGACAGTTCGTCCCAATAACTTCTGGTTCTGAATAACCTGTCATTAGCAAAAAACCATCATTTGCATAAACGATCGGATTGTCTTTTTGACCAGGGTCCGTTACAAGTATACCTACTCTTGTACGATCGAGTAGTTTGGTTAGCAGCTGTGTTTTATCAAATGATTCTTCCATTTCTCAACGCTCCTGTCCGAATTGAAATGTCTATTATTACTTTTAGTTGTTCCACGTATTCCCTTGTTTGTATGAAGCTAAACAGAACTAGATGCTAAAACAGTGTCTGCAATATTACTTTTACACAAATAGTAATATTGTGTATGATGTATTCTAGGAGGTGCAGATAATTGGATCGCACAATTTCTACGGATTTAATTCGAGGTCATACAACGACTATTATTTTAAACATTCTTCGCCAGGGAGACAGCTATGGCTTTGACATTTATAAAAAAATAGGCTCTTTAAGTGAAAATCAGTATGAATTAAAGGAAGCAACTTTGTACACAGCTTTTAGAAGGCTTGAAAAAGATGGCTTTATTTTGTCGTATTGGGGGGATGAATCACAGGGAGGAAGAAGAAAGTATTATCGTCTGACTAAATTAGGGCATGAGCAATATGAACAGAATAAAGCTGGTTGGGACTTTGCGAAAATTATATTAGATCAATTAATAAAAGGAGAGTTGAACGATGAAAAAGCATGACTTGAATAGTGAGATTCAAATGTACCTTGATGATTTATTCAAAGACATTGGAGCGCTAGTCTTTACTCATTAGCAATCGGGTTACTTCTTTTCGGTAGTTGGGTTGGCATTGTTTCTGGTGCAGCAACGGGTGAGATGTTTATTGCGATTTCTGCACTAATGTTTTTCGTTATTGCAAGAATCGGCTATTTTTTGGATTGTTGCTTACTGGTGCCACCCGACGAAAGGTTATATAAATACCCACATTGGAGGGACCTTTTCAGTTAACCAAATGGTGTCACCTACATGGTAAAAGGAAGAGCCAGCCTCGAAGGCAGCCAGAGCGGCAACAGAGATTATCTGTACGTCGTCTTTACTTGCTTTGGCATATTCGTAGGCAGTTTCTCGCCTATCTGATAAATGTACATAAGAACGTTTATGTGGTAGGAGTCCTTCAGATAAGATTGACGCAACTTGAATTTGATTTGTGCCGTGATATAAAAAAGCAGGTGGCTGAACATCTCGATAGCGAACTTTTAATTGAGAATGACCGTACTTAGCACGAACCATCTCTTCTTTTATCTCATATCGATTATTAGGTGTGTGCATGACGATCGAATAAAGATCACTAATGTTTATATGTGCAAGTCCCGGTTGTAACTGTGCGGTTTTTAGAAGGTCAGTAATTGAACAAAATCCGTGGTGATCGAGTTTAAGCCGATATTCCTGTGCTTGGTGACGCAAAACAAGGCTCATGAACTTGTTTAGTTTTTCTAGTGACATCACGATTCCCCTATCCATTAAGTATTACGGGCAAGCAATCAAATTCCTGCTAGCGTTTAATTAGATCAATAGAATGCTTGAGAGGTGAAGGAACATGGCTTTTGTGCGCAGAAGGGACTTAGCCTCCTAATCAGTCAATTGTGCAGGAGGCTAACCAACAAAGGAGATAAATCATGAAACAAAACAAATATGACTATGACGCATTCTTTGCAGCATATAAGGAAATGCCCCGCTCACAAAAAGGACTTGAAGGCGCAGGAGAGTGGCCTCTTTTGAAAAAGATGCTTCCTCCTTTTGCAGGAAAAAGCGTTTTAGACTTAGGCTGTGGATTTGGGTGGCATTGTCGATATGCTAGAGAAGAAGGGGCTGAAAAAATAATAGGTGTAGACTTATCGGAAAAGATGCTGCACGAGGCGAGAAAGATGACGAGCGACGCGGCAATCACTTACACAAGGGCAGCGATTGAAGAAATTGATTTTCCGAAATGTTCTTTTGATATTGTTGTAAGTTCACTCGCTTTTCATTACGTTCAATCATTTAATGCAGTATGCAAAAAAGTAAATGATGCACTTAAACCTGGAGGAACATTCGTTTTCTCAGTTGAACATCCGATCTTCACCTCACGAGCTGAGCAAGACTGGAATTATGATGATGCAGGTAATAAACTACATTTTCCTATTGATCGGTACAAAGAAGAAGGAGTGCGCAATACGTCTTTTTTGGCGGATGATGTCATTAAATATCACCGCACGCTCTCCACTTATATGCAAAACTTGCTCACCAACGGTTTTCAAATTACTGAGGTAGAAGAGTCAGGTGCTCCAGCTCATATGTCGCAATGGAAAGATGAGAATCGCCGTCCAATGTTTTTACTATTATCTGCTGTTAAAAAGTGATGGCAAGGTTGGATATTGTTACGGTGTTCGTTACTAGTGTAAACTAGTAACGTGACGGACAGGTAGTAAAGAGAGGGCTTTGTAATAATGAAACATTTTCTTAACCGGGTTTGGCAATGCACGCAACTGCCAAAAAAACAAGTTGTATTTCGTTTAAATAGGGAACGAATTGGTGTCCCATTTTTATACGTTGGCTTGCTTTTAGCGTTAGTCTGCATCCCGTTGTTTGTACAGACTTTTTTTTCAATCAGAAGGTGTTATAGCAGATTTAATCTTACCAATGTTTGCAGTCTATTTTTTGTTTATTTATTTTCCAATCTTTGCTTTGTCAGTTTTTTCTCTCATCGCAGCAGTAGCAGCCATTGCTTTAACTGTCGCGAAGCTTGCTGACCGAAAGTTGACGTACTTAATGTTGTATAAGATTGCAGCATTTGCGGCTACGATACCAATTATCGGTTACGGGGGGAGCTTGTTGATTGGTGAAGAATTTGCAATGATTTGGATATGGGCTAGCTTTATTTATCTGGTTGCTGTGCTCATCCGTGTTATTTTTCACTATCCCAAAGCCAGAAAAAAATGAACAGATCATGGAGCGTGATGCAAAAGCATTGCGCTTTTTCTTTAGCTAAAAAAGGATTTATGGCAAAATATAACGAATATATGTTCTTGATTGGTAGAAAAGAGGGATGAATATGGATCATGCAATAGTGGAAGGCAATAAAAAGAATTGGGAACAGGCAGCTGAACGTTTTTTTGGTCGTAATCCGCTTCCAGAGTACGGTCCGTTAGCACCGACGGAAGAGGAGTTAAACCTACTAGGATCTGTGTCAGGCAAGCGGGTGCTTGATATCGGGTGTGGAAGCGGGCATTCACTTTCTTATATGCATCGTGAAGGCGCAAGTGAATTATGGGGAATTGATGTATCTTCTGCTCAAATAATGGCGGCAAAGAATGTCTTAAGTGAGTTTGATGCAAAACTATTTCAATCACCAATGGAACAAAACCCAGGTCTGCCTGCTCATTATTTTGATATCGTTTACTCTATTTATGCTTTAGGATGGACTACTAATCTTGCTCTGACTTTGAAGAATGTTCATACATACCTTAAACCTGGGGGGAGTTTTGTTTTTAGTTGGGAACATCCTTGGTTTACACTATTGCGTAAGAATGAAAATGGCTTTTTGTTGGAAGGGTCCTACCACGATGAAGGTCTTTATAATCATCCTGGGTGGCCAAAAACTGCTTTTATGCAACAACTCAAAGTAAGTACATATGTGAATACACTTAGTGAGCAAGGGTTCCATGTAGAAAAGATCATTGAAGAAACTGGTGACGGATGTGGACAAAAGAAAAGTAAAACTTGGTATACTGAAGAAAAAGCAGCTCTCGTTCCAACAACTTTGATTATAAAAAGTACGAAAGCCAACTAAAAAGGAGGAGTTTTTAGTGACGTTAATGGAACGATTAGGAGTATCCGCACCTTATATACAAGCGGGGATGGCAGGAGGAATTACAACGGCAGAGCTTGTTGCCTCAGTTAGTAATCATGGAGGGTTAGGACAGATCGGTGCTGGCTATCTAACATCAGAAACATTAAAAAAAGACATTCAAGCTGTCAAACGAAAGACTAATAATCCCTTTGGTGTAAATCTATTTGTGCCTGAAGACATTTATTATGATGTAGATGAAGAAGAAAGAGTTCGTTCCGTTTTGAAACCAATTGAAGAGGAGCTTGGCGTCAACTCGATTCCGTTAACAGGTGGTAATGCTTTTTTGGATCAATGTGATGTAATGATTAGCGAGGAAGTGTCGGTCGTTAGTTTTACATTTGGTATCCCTTCCATTGAAGTAATGAAGCGATTTAAGGAGAAAGGAATTTTTTTAATCGGAACTGCAACAACTGTCGAAGAAGCGATCTTGAATGAGAAGGCTGGCATGGATGCGATTGTTGTTCAAGGTGCTGAAGCAGGTGGACATCGTGGAACTTTTGCGACGGCCTTTGATCGTGCTTGTGTTGGTACGATGGTGCTTATACCTCAAGTGGCGGATCAATGTAGAATACCACTGATTGCAGCCGGTGGGATTATGGATGGCGAGGTGCACTTGCGCAAAGGCGCTTGGGGCAGAGATGGTTCAACTCGGAACTCAATTTTTAATGTGTGAAGAAAGTGGTGCTCATTCATTACATAAACAGGCAATTGCAACTGCTAAGGAAACGGATGCTGTGCTCACGTCTGGGTTTAGTGGGAAGCCTGCAAGAGGTATACATAATCAATTTATGGAAACCTTTGAAGACGTATCTCCACTACCGTATCCAGCACAAAATACATTGACAGGGCCGATTCGCAAACAGGCAGGAGAAATTGGGAAGACAGCTTATATGTCAATGTGGTCAGGGCAGGGTGTACGGTTGGCTAAACAAGAGACGGTGGTTGAGCTCCTTGATCGATTACAACGAGAAGAAGCGACGATCTTACATGCGCTTTATACATCAAGAAGTAAAAAGGAGCAGACATAATGAACGTAACAAAGCGTACAGAAGCATGGGTTCGAGAACAGTTGTCAAATGAGGCAACAGGGCATGACTGGTACCATATTGAACGTGTTACACGGTCAGCAAGAGCAATGGCAGAGCAAGAACAAGCAGACATTTTTATTGTTGAAATGGCAGCGCTTATGCATGATATTGCTGATGATAAAGTTGTAGCAAGTGAAGAAGTTGGCTTAAGGATGATAAAAGACTGGCTCGTTACTAACGAGGTGAATGAAGAACAAATAAAACACATTGTAGAAATTATTCAATCAATATCATTTAGCAAAGGAAGGTCATTGCATTCCTTAGAAGCGGAAATCGTCCAAGATGCTGATCGTTTAGATGCAATAGGGGCAATTGGCATTGCGCGTACATTTCAATATGCCGGTTCTAAAGGCACGCAATGTATGACCCTTTGCTTCCGGTCCGAGAGAACATGACAAAGGAAGAATACAGGAACGGAAAAACATCGGCAGTGCACCATTTTTATGAAAAGCTACTTAAGCTAAAAGAAATGATGAATACGGAAGCTGGTAAAAAGATGGCAGAAGAACGGCATCTTTTTATGGAACAGTTTTTAGACCAGTTCTATAAGGAATGGAATTGAATAAATAATAAGAAGAAGAGCTTGGGAGTCCCAAGCTCTTCTTCTTATTTAAATGGTGTCTTTTTTATTTTACTTTTCTCCAGCCACAACAGTGAAGTTAAAGTGCTTATAGAAACAATTGACATTAGAAAACCCTGTTTCTCTCAACCAATTAAGTTGATCATTCAAAGGAGCCATTTGGTCAAGTTTTGTCCGTTCGATTGCTGCGGCTATTTCTGATTCTGAAAGTCCACTTGCAGAAATCTGCTCAATCCAGTTTGTTTTGTAGAATTCATCAATTTCTGGAGTGGCCCCAAGTACTTGGTCTGCATTGATAAATCGTCCTCCATGTGCGAGAGTCTGATAGATTCTTCTAAATAATGCTTGTTTATCAGCATTGTTCAGATGATGAATAGAAAGTGAGGATACAATAAAGTCAAATGGTTCGGCAAACGTATAGTTTGTATAATCAGCCTCAATGAACGTAACAGCTGAATGGTCCGAAAACCTTTCCCGCGCAACATCCAGCATTTTAGAAGAAAGATCAATTAATGTGATATGGCATCAGGAAAAGCTTTTAGAATCCCTGCCGATAATAGACCAGTTCCAGCACCTATATCCAAAAAGGAAGGGCTGGTTTTGTTTGTATTAATCAAGGACAAGGGGATGGAATAGAAGTCTTCAAAACATGGAATCAGTTTTCGGCGCTGTTGGTCATAAGAGCTGCGCTATTATTAAATTGAGTTGCTACATCTGTTCGGTCCATAATAAATCCCACCTCATCTTAGTTAATCATGAAGACTTCAATATCAATGACAGTGTTTCCTGCTGATTACGTCAGAAATACAGCATCAGATAGAGAATGCTGACAACCTATTGAGTCATATGCATGAAGAATGTGTAGAAAAGCGCAATAGGAAGGGGTAATTACAGTGAAACAGGACTATGGGGAAAAGGAACCGAGTTATTATTCAGTCCTAAATTATGCATTGTTACATGCAATTCCTCCAACTGCTAAGCGAGTGCTTGACGTAGGGTGTGCAGGAGGTTACCTTGGCCAAGCGATTAAAGCGAGGACAGGAGGGTATGTTGCTGGCATTGAGCTTTTTTCGGAAGCTGCAAAAGAAGCAGAATCACGATTAGACTTGGCTATTTGCGGAAATGTCGAGACAGATATATTGCCGTTTCAACCTGAAGAATTTGACGCAATTGTTTTTGGAGATGTGCTTGAACATATGCTTGATCCTTCGCTAGTAATTCGAAAGATGCATCCACTGCTAAAAGCAGGTGGTGCGATCTATGCAAGCATTCCCAATGTAGGACACATTACCATTATTGAACAGTTGCTTAGTGGAACTTGGACATATATGTCAGCGGGATTACTTGATAAAACGCACTTTCGTTTTTTTACAAAAAAAGAAATCGAAAAGTTATTTGAAGAAAACGGATTTGCTATTCTTTCAATAGGACAGCTAATGAATACACATGAAAGGGAAAATCAACTCATCGCAGACTTGCAAATGATTGGAAAGAAATATCAACTACCCACAGATGATTTGCTAGTACGAGCAACCGCCTACCAGTATATTGTGCATGCTGGAAAAGAGGTGAACTTCGTTGAAGTTAGGTAAGAAGAAAGGCGATTGCATTTGAAATTCAAGGCTATATAAGAACTGGGTGATTCTGTTCCACTTAGAAAGAGTGACTAGTCACTCTTTCTTTTTTCGTGAATGATCTTTGAACTGTTCTTGTTTACTATGACTATGTTTAATCGTCTCTTTTTGTTCTTTTGTATAGCCGGTGGAAGTGTTATCATCTTCATTAGGATTAGCATGATTATCCATTTCTCTACGGTCTTTATCACGGTTTTTCATGGTTTCTTCTTGGGCATTGGTATGGGACCGATTGTCATCTTCATCCTGTTTGTCGTCATTGTTTGATTTCAAGAAATCGGACCTTTCGCCATGTTTAATCAGATCAAAGATTGCACGACCATTTGTTGGTTGGCCATCGGGCAAATAGACGGGAATAATATCAAAGAGCATGAAATAGAAAATATAAAACATAAAGGTGCTCCAAAACATATTGTCAGGTAAGATGCTTGCGGCAAGCATCGAATTGACGGCAACGGCCACCAGCCGCAAGAAAGAATGGGAGATGCGTAAATAACCCCGTGCCAAAATCGTTTTTCAGGATTTAAGTCCTCATATTCCATCCAACTAAACATAAAGAAATAACGCCGCACTTCGATTGTCCGTGTGGCAAGTAACTTTGGTCCACTACCAACAATCAGTTTTTTATTTTTGGCACCAAGTATCATGGAAGTGAAATAATAACCAGATTCGCGAATGACTGTCGCTAGTGGAAGGATGATAAGGCTGACATGAATAATTGTAATAAATCTAAAAGTCCAAACACGAAGTTATGCTCCTCTTTAAGTTAGTCACAACATTAACATACCCGTAGTAAAGAAAGTGAAAACGTCGCCAGAAAAAGTTTGTTTTGCCTCTATGATTAAACACCTGATTCACGTATTCTATAAAAGAGACAAGTTACATGCATTATGGGAACGATTTCAGTCACAATATAGGGAGAGAAGGGGTAAATGTGAGTGAATCACAAATTAAGGGGAAGAAACGTCTAGGACTCGCTTTATTGTTAGGGCTCCTCGCTGCTTTCGGGCCATTAACAATTGATATGTACTTACCGAGTTTTCCTGACATTGCAAAAGACTTAGAGACAACACCATCTCTAGTGCAACTAAGTTTGACAGCTTGTTTGCTGGGTCTTGGTTTTGGTCAGATTGTTGTAGGTCCGTTAAGTGATGCGAATGGACGTAAAAGACCATTACTTATATCCATTTGTTTGTATGTAGCTGCTTCGTTTGCTTGCGCGCTAGCGCCAAATATCGGCACGCTAATTGTGGCAAGATTTATGCAAGGTTTTACTGCGGCTGCAGGAATCGTTATTTCACGTGCGGTTGTGCGTGATTTATTTAACGGGCGTGAGCTAACAAAGTTCTTTTCGCTATTAATGTTAATTAATGGGTTAGCACCAATTCTTGCTCCAGTCTTTGGCGGAGGGATTCTACTTGTACCTGGTGCAAATTGGAATTGGATTTTTATTGTCCTTACCGTGCTTGGAGCTGTGATGGCAGTTGTCGTATTTAGTAAACTAGCTGAAACATTACCGCCAGAAAAGAGAACGCCGAGTACACTGGCTCATACACTCAACACTTTTAAAGATTTATTAAAAGATCGTGTGTTTATGGGATTTGCATTAACACAAGGTTTGATGATGGGTGGAATATTTGCTTATGTTTCAGGCACTCCATTTGTATATCAAGGGATATACGGAGTTAGTCCACAGGCTTTTAGTATTTTATTTGGTGTAAATGGATTAGGTATTATTGTTGGCACACATCTAGTAGGTAGGTATGCGGGTATTATACCAGAGCGAGTATTTTTAAAGGTCGGACTAATAACAGCCGTAGTCGCCAGCAGTGTACTCCTTGTTATGACAATAGTACAAGGTCCACTCTTTTCGATTGTTATTCCAGTGTTCTTATTTGTTTCAATGATTGGGATGGTTGGCACAACTTCTTTTTCATTAGCGATGGAAACACAGGGAAACCGTGCGGGAAGTGCCTCGGCGTTGCTTGGATTACTGCCGTTTGTCATAGGTGCAGCGACCGCCCCTCTTGTTGGCGTCGCTGGTGAAGAGACTGCTGTTCCTATGGGGTTAATTATGTTCTTATCAAGCGGTGCGTCATTAATGGCATTTCTTTTGCTTGCCAAAGGTGGAAAAGTGAAGACTGAACAGGAGTTATAGTATTTTAAAAAAGATGGATGAACTAGATGAACTAAATCAAACATCTAGTGGCATCAAGTTGGCGAATTGATCCTTCGTGCAAAAGTGGAGGGATCATTCTCCAATAGTTGAAACAATGATTTAATGCTACTGGAAATGTAAAACAAATAGGTTATTAAAACGAAAAAAGAATGGAACAGACAGCTTTGGAGGATGAATGAGTTATGACAGAAAAAGAAAAGATGCTTCGGGGCGATTTATACCATCCAGAAGATGAGACGCTTATAGAGGAGCGTCATTATGCGCGGAGTATGATGTTTGAATACAATCACACTGGTGTCGAAGAAGATGTGCGCCGAAAAGAGATTTTATCTCGTTTACTTGGATCCTCAACTAAGAATAAATCAATTGAACCACCATTTTTCTGTGATTATGGCTATAATATACAAGTTGGTGATAACTTTTTTGCTAATTTTAATTTAACTGTTCTTGATTGTGGAAAAGTGAATATCGGGGACAATGTTTTTATTGGACCAAATGTAAGTTTATACACCCCTATTCATCCTTTACATCCACAAGTGAGAAACACGTATTATGAGTATGCACAACCAATTACAATCGGCGATAACGTATGGCTTGGAGGAAGTGTAACTGTAAATGGCGGGGTAACAATTGGAGACAATACAGTTATTGGGTCTGGTAGTGTTGTGACAAAAGACATTCCTGCAAATGTATTTGCAGCTGGTAATCCATGTCGGATCGTCCGTCCTATTACAGAAGCTGATTTACATAAAGAAGAGGAAATGCTGGCCCGCGCGCAAAAGCAATAACGTAAAAATGAGACGGGTACTTTCACCCGTCTTATGTTAATTGTTGATTCAATTAGTAGTTAGTTTTCATAATTCTTTTTAGAAATATCTCGCAAAAATAGCTTTTCTACAGGTGTCAATTCTCGGTTCAGCTTTTCTTCTAAATCCTTCTTTAAGGATATAAACAATTCCGCTGGATTATCAAGCATAGATGACCCTCATTTCCATTAAAGCGATGCTGTGTACCTGTTCTTATCTTAACAGATTGCTATAATAATAGAAAGCTTTTAATGCGCTTCTTTATACACACTGCAAATAGCAATTTGCGAATATAAGGATATACTGTATTATTGAACGCTAAGTAATTGATTACCTAGAGAGTAAGACTAAATAGAGGTGTTAAGAAGTGTCAAAAAATAAAAGAGAAAAAGCGGCAGATCTTGCAGCCGATTTGAAAATGATTTTCCAATGTCCTCATTGTGGAGCTTCTGTCGATATAGCGCGAGGGGCAAGTATGATTTGTGAAAATCGTCATACATTCGATTTTGCAAAACAAGGATATATAAATTTATTAACAAGCCCGATGACTAGCCATTATGATGCAGAATTATTTGATGCTAGGCAAAAGATTATTATGGAAAGTAATCTATTCGATTCCTTGCATGAAGAATTATTACCCATTTTTAAATATCAACAGGGCATCTTGTTGGATGTTGGCTGCGGCGAAGGCTCTCATTTAGAGAGATTGATGCAACAATGTCCAAACTTAGATGGTGTTGGTCTCGACATTGCAAAAGAAGGAATACTAAAAGCGGCAAAATCATACGTTGATTCTTTATGGATTGTGGGCGACCTAGCAAAGTCACCGTTTACAGAACAAGCAGTAGATGTGATCTTGGCTATTTTGTCTCCATCCAATTACAAGGAGTTTAAACGAATACTTAAACCCCAAGGAACTGTCGTAAAGGTTGTTCCACATGAAAACTATTTAAAAGAATTGCGGTCGTACTTTTTTTCAGGTGAGAATAAACAATCCTATTCCAATGAACAAACAGTTGCGCTATTTAAAGAACATTTCAGTGATGTTGAAACGACTCGGGTGACATATACGAAACAGCTTAGCCAAGAAGAGTTGCCTTTCCTTGCACAGATGACGCCACTTGGATGGTCATCGGACAAGGATAAGCGAAAAGCATTTCTTCAGCAGGATTCGCTGGAAGTTACGATTGATCTTGAAATATTAATAGGGAAAAAACCTTTTTAACACGTATTCAATAACTATCAGTTCGAATACAATTTTTAAAAACGCATGCTGGGCGTAAATGATTCGTCTAACGCCCCGTGCTGCGGAATTTAAGATTTATTATCTTGCATTGCAAGGTAATGGGTGCTATTCTATCTGCAGAACCTTGCATAACAAGGTAAAGAAACGATGGTTAATACCTTGTTTAACAAGACATAAGATTGTACCGCTGTTAGCGGAAAGGCAGGAAGACGTATGGCGAATTCACAAATGCTTAAAGGAATTATTGATGGTTGTATTTTGCAAATCATTAATATGAAGGAAGTGTATGGTTATGAACTAGCGCAGTCTTTAGAATCATATGGCTTTGAAGAATTAAGTGAAGGAACGATTTACCCATTATTATTGCGTATGAGTAAAGAAGAACTTGTTTCATCAACGTTAAAGAAGTCTACAGCCGGTCCAAAAAGAAAGTATTATCGTCTAACTGATAAAGGTAGAGAAGAGTTAGAACGATTTAAGGCAGATTGGCAAAGGCTCGACCAAAGTGTGAATCGACTATTACTGGATTAATAGGGGGGACAACAAGAAAATGTCATTGTCTAAGGAAAGTTTGGAGTTTATAGAGGATTTACGAGCGTATTTATTTGCAAGCGGTAAAAAGAAGGCAGAATCAGAGGAAATCATCGAAGAGCTTGAAATGCATTTACAAGAAGCGGAAAAAGCAGGGAAGTCGATTAAGCAAGTTGTTGGAGACTCTCCAAAAGAATATATGCAAAGCATTTCAGAGCAATTGGAACAAGATAAACGAAATTGGATAGTATTTATCCCCTTAATAATTATGGGAGGGTTTTCGTTTACGATTGTAAAGGACTTGTTTGCAGGTTTCTTATCGTATTCGTTACTAGAAGTTGTTGGTTATGTAGGTATTGTGTTGCTAACGCTTTTATTAATAACGAAGGCAGTGAAGAAGTGGGGGGCACGTGCAGAAAGTGGGCGGAAGCAAGTCATCGGGGTTGGTGCGGCAACTGTGATTCCTCTCTTTTTATTTATAGGGCTTATTTTTGCTGATCGTGCGATTCACACCCCAATGATTCATTTTGGACCTATGGGAATGTGGATTATGGGAATTGGTATACTTTTATTTGTAGTTGGCGTCTCTATTTGGGCAAAGACGTGGGCATTGCCCATCCTTCTAGCACTAGTTACATTGCCTGAATTTCTTTTGAGACAAACTTCTTTACCAGAAGAAGCTCAACTGCTTACAAGCACTTTCATTATGTTGGCTGGCGTGTTGCTATATTTGTTTATTATTAATAGAAACGAGAGAAAAACAGAGATAAAAGAACATTAAAAAGAAGACGACGAGAGGTTAAATAAACTTCTTGTCGTCTTCTTTATAATAAGGAGTAATATAATCCCGGTATTCATCCAGTAATGCATCGGGAAGTATGTTAAAAAAACGGAGCTCTATTGATTCATCTTGATTGGCTTCCAATGTACCAGTAAACTCGTTCGTTTGATAGACAGCTGTGACGGAATAAATTTCATCCCCGTTTTCAAATGTAAAGTGATACTCTTCTCCTGAAAAAAGACCAAGCAATGTTAAAGCACCAAGGTCAAGTCCTGTTTCTTCCTTTACCTCGCGACGAGCAGTCTCTTCCATACTTTCCCCAAGTTCCATTAATCCGCCAGGAAGTCCCCACCCACCGTCTCGTCGATGCTGCAAAAGGAGTTCGTTTTTATTGTTAATAATCAGGACAACAGCTCCTGGGAGTATAAGTGGTGTGGTGCCAACTTGTTTTCTCAATGAATGTACATAGTCCAATGCGAAAAACTCCTTTCATTATTCTTTTGTATAAGTTCGTTAGCTGATAAAAAAACCCTTCTCTTTTGTTTAAGTAAGTAGATGACGTGTCATGTAATGATGAAAAAAATGGAAGGAGCGGTTGCTTTGATTATTCACCGATTACATGTGAGAGTGGAAGCCCATCTCGACTCGTTCAAACAATGATTCTAAATGGCGATGTGCAAAAAATGGAGAATCAATCTGATCTACGTACGATTCGGCTAAAGCTAACGAAGAAAGGCATGGAGATTGAAGTGAAAGTAAGGCAAGTTGAAAGCATGCTCTATCAATCTCTTGACAAACTTTATTCTGAAGAAGAATTAAAGGTATTAAATCAGTTATTGCGAACGTATATAAAAGATTCGCCATTCGTTGATACCTAAAAAAAGAGAGGGTTTTTGAGGAGGAAAAGATGAACATTCGGCAAGCAGCCAAAAAAGATGTACGAGGTATTGCTAAAGTCCACGTCGATAGCTGGCGAACAACGTATAAAGGTCTGATTGCCCAAAGCATGCTAGATCGTCTTACGTATGAAAAAAGAGAAGAGCTTTGGAGAAAAAACCTTGGCAGGAAAGAAAACATCCTGTATGTGGCAGAAGAAGATAGTGGGAACATTATTGGTTTTGCTGATGGTAGTGTCCGAACAGAGGAAAATAAAATAGGAGATCTAACTTCCATTTATTTGTTGCAAGAATGCCAAGGTCTGGGAGTTGGCAAGCAACTGTTAGAGAGAGTCTTTTCCGGCTTAAAAGAACAGAATTGCGAGTTCATCTATACGGAAGTGCTGGAAGGAAATAAATCAAGTACATTTTATGAAGCGTGTGGAGGACAGTTAGAAGAAAGAAAGATAATTAAACTTGCAGGTGATGAACTAGGGTTACTCATCTATAAGTGGGATTCTCTTAAATAACGAAAACGACGCCATGGAAGGTGATGTTCAGACCGTAGACAAAATACGTCTAAGAAGTATCTTTGGGTTAATTGGAGTCGGAGATCTCTTCATTCTCCAACTTAATGGACTAGACTATTGTCATTTACATTTTTATATTGTAAGGATTAGAAACTAGCGGACGGCATACACGTAGACTCCTGCTAGGCTCATCCGTCGCCCGCGGAAACGAGGGTAAAGCGGGAAAACTTGAAATAAGTAGGAGTTCCACAGGTGCTTTATTTGTGGTTTGTGCAGCTAAGAATGTCATAATCCTATCTACACCTTGGACATTACATTAATGAAACAAGCAAGGGGAGAATCGCTTAAAAGGGGTAAAAATCATGGCATCGACATCGTATCAAGATTTTTTTATTCATTCTTCTTCACAGGCTACACAATTTGCACGGATATATGGTGCCAAATTTTCGGGAATACCAACGGTTGTTCTTGATGCAGGCTTAAATGATGGCGCTGATTCATGGGAACAAGCATTTATCAAACCACTGGCATCGTTTACACAAGTTGTTGTCTATGATCGAGCTGGTATAGGGAAAAGTAGCAAAACAGAGAGACCTAGAACAAGCGTAGAAATGGTTTCTGAACTGCATCACATCTTAAAACAGTTGCCTGTTGAGCCGCCCTTTGTTTTCGTTGGACATTCGATGGGGGCGCTAACGGTAAGATTGTATGCTTCCTTGTATGAAGAGGAAACGGCAGGACTTGTGTTAATCGATGGAACAATGGAAGACTACCGCGAACGCTTTCTGTCTCTAATGCCAAGTTCATTTCAACAAACGTATCGAAAACAATTTACGGCAGAATGCACCTATGAAGAGCTTGGGACGAGTATGCAGCAAGTGAAAGAATCTCGAAGAAAGTTGCAATTGCCACTCGCTGTCTTATCCGCTGGAAAGAAAGCCTATTATGATCAGAAAGCTCAACGACTATGGCATGAACTGCAAAAAGAGACAGGGGAAATATCGGACAACACTACTTTTATCGTTGCCAAAGAGAGTGCTCACTATATCCAACGGGATGAGCCAGAACTCGTTGTTAAAGCGATTAAAGCAATTGTGTTAGCAGGCGGTGGGTATAAATCGAAGCTCACAACTGTGTATGATGAATTTGCAGATGCTTATGCCAGTGAGGATGTCAATTTGTATAATGGGCAATATGAACGACGGCAATGATGCAGGAGTTACTCGCAGAAGCGCGAGAAAAAAAGGTGTTGGACGCAGGATGTGCTGCGGGGTGGTACACAAATGAATTGTTGAAACTTGGTTCTCGTGTTAGCGCAATTGACCAGTCACCGGAAATGGTAACACGAACAAAGAAGTTAGTAGGCGATCATGCGGATGTACGATGTTCTGATCTGTCGGAAGGCTTACCTTATAAGGAAAGTTCGTTTGGACTAATTCTTTCATCTTTGACGCTACATTACATAAAAGAGTGGCAACCGCTGTTTAACGAATTTGAGCGTGTTCTGGAGCCTGGGGGGAAATTGTTGTTTTCTGTACATCATCCAATGAATGACATCGCTCGCTCGTCGTCTAATCGTTACTTTGATAAAGAACTTGTTATTGATAGATGGAAAAAAGCTGATAAGTGGTTTGATATGCCATTTTATCGTCGTTCTTTACAAGACATCTTAAATACAACACTCGCTCATTTTCAAATAGAAAAGGTGATCGAGCCAAAGCCTACTTCTTTGTTTAAAGAAGAAGATGCAGCAGGTTATGCCCGTTTAATGGCACAACCAAGCTTTCTTATTGTAAAAGCAATTAAACAAGTGAGGGATGCTTAATATAAGGAAGTAAAACATAAGGAAAAGTTTGATAGACGTGACCACAAAGAAGGTCTTGTGAAGTATGTGGTGAGAAACATTCGTATGAAGCATGATAGTAGCAATAAATAAGGCAAAATCCATTCGGATTTTGCCTTATTTCACTTAAGTTAATGTATAAGAAATGACGAAGTGGAGTACAGCGGTAGTGTTGCCTTCATTGCTATAAGTATGGGTACGATCACCTTTAAAACGAATCGAATCATATTCATTTAAGTGATAAACAATCCCGTCGACTTCAATCGATAGCGTGCCGGACATGACGGTAACCGACTCAGTTACGCCTGGACGATGAGCTTCGGAGGTATATGTAGAATCGGCTTGTAAATAACCTCGGTAGCATTCGGCTAAACGATGAAATTGAAACAAAGGTTCCGCAACAAATACATTGTCTGCACTTGCCATTTTAACTGATTCGGTTGTACGAGCAATGTCTACTTCAGCATCAACGGAAAGTAGCTCAGTAATTGGCAAACCAAGTCCATTGGATAGTTTCCAAATGACTGATAATGTTGGGTTTGCATCTCCCTTTTCAATTTTAATTAATGTCAGTTTGCTAATGCCAACTTGCTTTGCGAGTGCGTCCATACTTAATCCTTTGCTCGTGCGTAATTCACGCAGGTTGGCACCGATCCGCTTTCCAGCTTCGCTTTCTTCCCAATTAAATTCGTTTTTCATAACGTTCTCCTTTTTTTTGTGGTATATTATAATATACAAAAAAGTAAATTATAATATAATTCTAAGGGGGATTATAATGAATAAACACGCTTCCGCTATTAAAATAGCGTTGATTTCTGCTTTTCCGCTTGCTTTCGCTATTGCTACGTATGGTTTGTCATACGGTGTTTTGTCGCTTCAAGCGGGTTTCTCACTTCTTGAAACAGTAGGCATGTCTGTATTTGTTTTTTCTGGCTCCGTGCAGCTTGCCGCAGTTGGAATGGTTCAAAGTGGTTCCAGTTTAACAGCAATCATTATTGCCGCGATGTTATTAAATGTGCGCAATCTTTTATACGGAGCAGCTCTTTCAAGTACGTTAACGCCTGCTGGCAAAGCTCGATGGATTCTTGCCTTTGGCGTATCAGATGAACCGTTTGTACTTGCTAGTACGCGTGCTAAGTCACATGGGCCAGACCCGCTTTATTTTGCTAGTGTGTTTATTCTTTTTTATGTAGCATGGATCACAGCTTCGTTTATTGGTGCGCTTTTTGGTGACCAGATTGATCCTTTAGAGTGGGGACTTGATATGGCTTTTCCTGTCACATTTACAGCTTTGCTCGTTCCGAGTTTAAAAGGAAAGCCAGCATGGGCAACCGTAATCTCTGCATGTGCAATTGTAAGTTGGTTTGATTATGCCATGCCAGGTAACGAGTTGTCGATTATAGCTGCTGGTATCGTGTCACCACTTGTTGGGTTATATGTGCAAAAAAGGAGGAACTTAAAATGAATTGGATGCTAATAGCAGCTTTAGCAATTGGAACATATGCCTCTCGAGTTATCGGGGTCGAAGTAATGGCTAACAAAGAAATGGGAACTTCAGCAAAAGCGTATTTTTCTTTTGTGCCACTAGGCATCATTTCTGCTTTGGTGGTTAAACAACTTATCGTTCAAGGAGATAGTGGACTAACTATTTCTTGGCCAATGGTTTTTGCTTGTTTAGTAACTGCGGTGGCAATAAAGTTAAACAAGTCTTTTCTCTTAGCTGTTATTAGTGGAATGGCAGCAGGCATTGTTGTCCGCTTGGTGAGTGGTTGAAAACGAGTAAATGAATAAAAAAGAGATAATTGTCTATATTTCGATCAATTTGACGAGTGCGTCTCACTTATGCTAATGTGAAAACGTTATCATATGGATAATATCTTTAACGATGGAAGTTTTTTTTGACGAAAAAAGACAGTTCATTTTAGGAGGGTGTTATGCGGCGAATCGTTCCTTTAGGCATTGTTACCTGCTTGTTAGCAATGGCTGGTTGTAGTGAAAATGATGGTCAGACAACGGATGGTCCGGCAGGTGAAATTACAGTCTGGGCTTGGAATTTGGAAGCGGATTATTTAATTGATATTGTGCCTGCATTTGAAGATTTATACCCTGATATTTCAGTTAATGTAATGAAACTAAGTGGAGAACAAGTGTACCAACGATTAACGACGGGATTGGCCGCTGGTGTAGAAAGCCAACTACCAGACCTAGTTCAAGTGGAGAACCAACGGATTGATTTATATATGGAAAACTTCCAAGAAGTTTTGTTAATTTGTCGGAGATGGGTTTTGATGAACACCGTGATAAATTTGTTGAAGGGAAAATCGCCCCTTTAATTAATGACGAAGGTGGAGTAATGGCTTTTCCTAGAGATACAGGACCGATGGCAGTCTTCTATCGTGCAGATTTGTTTGATGAAGCGGGAATCAATCCTGAAGAAATTATTACATGGGATGATTATATTCAAGCGGGAGAAGAAATGCGAGAGGAAACAGGGACGTTAATGACAGGTATCCAGCTCAATGGGGATACGCAATTCTACCGGGCGATGCTCCAGCAACATGACTTATTTTACTTTAATTTAGATGGAGAAGTGACTGCAAGTACAGAAGCGCTCATCGTTCAATGGAAAAGTTGAAGGAAATGAACGATGCAGGTATCTTACTTCACGCAGCAACTGGAGAAGAGGTTAATGCCGCGATTAAGAATGATGCAGTTGCATCTGTGATTAGCGGATCATGGCAGAAGGGATTATCGAAGACCAGATGCCCGAACAAGAAGGGTTATGGCGAGTGATGAAACTTCCGACTTTCGAAGAAGGTGGTTTAACTGCGGCAAATGACGGAGGATCAAATTTAGCGATTACATCTGTCTCGAGCAACCAAGAAGCGGCTTATTTATTCGGTGAGTTTGCTTCAGTGAATGTCGATAATCAAGTTCATGGGGCGCTAGCGTACGGTGCATACCCTGCTTTAATTGAAGCAATCGATCGTCCGGAATTTGAAGAAGGTGTCGATTTTTTTGGTGGACAAGAAATTTTTGGAATATTTGGCGAAGAAGCAATTGACTTGCCAGTTGTCAACTTTACTGATGATTATTTGCGGGCACAAAATAACTTCAATGATGCCATTGGTCGGGTGATCTTGCAAGATGTACCTGTTAACGACGCACTAGAAACGGCCGCCAATCGTCTTGAGGCAGCGACAGGACGGGGGTCAAGCAATGAGTAATCCAGCAGTACAACAGAAAACAAAACCATTTAAAAAGGGTAGAAAAGGCCCGGAAAATCCGGCCGGAATTGCTCCTTATGTATTCATTGCACCTGCGATTATTCTGTTCTTGTTGTTTACCGGTTATCCGATTGTGTATTCGCTCGTCTTAAGTTTTACAACAAACGAAGCCGGAGTGAATGTGTTCGCAGGTTTTGACAATTATCTTCGCTTATTTCAAGATAGTTTGTTTTATGAAGCGTTGTACAATACATTCATTATTCTTATTGTTCAAGTGCCAATTATGACAATGATGGCGGTTGTACTCGCGAATGTATTACATAGTGGAATCCATCGTTTTAAAGGGGTGCTTCGAGTTGCATTTTTTACTCCTACGGTTACCTCACTTGTTGCTGCTGCGATTATTTTCCTTTTAATTTTAAATCAGGATTTCGGAATTATGAACTATATGCTGACAAGCATTGGAGTTGAGCGAATCCCTTGGCTAAATGATCCATTTTGGGCAAAAGTGTCTTTAATAATGGTGACGATTTGGCGTTGGACAGGCTACAATATGATCATTATTTTAGCGGGTCTGCAAGTGATACCTAAAGATTTATACGAAGCAGCTAGCATTGATGGTGCTGGTCCAATTAAGAAATTCTTTTCAATTACGTTGCCTCAATTAAAACCTGTACTTCTATTTGCCGTTGTGATGTCAACGATTGGAACATTCCAATTGTTTGATGAAGCGTTTAACCTGACAGGTGGTGGCCCAATAAATGCAACAACGACAGTAACGATGTATTTGTATGAAAATGGATTTGAATATTTTGATTTTGGTTACGCATCAGCTATAGCTTACGTGGTGGTAGTCATTATTGCCATACTGTCTTTTATCCAGTTTAAAGTGGCAGGTGATCGAGAATGAAGCTAGTTGGAAAACTATTAAAGTATGTTGTCATTGCAATTGGTCTTTTTATTACCCTCGGTCCATTTTATTGGATGGTTGTAGGGGCAACGAACTCATCAGGCTCCTTATTGTCTGTCCCACCCAATTTAATTCCAGGCGATCAGTTGCTTGTGAATTTTCGAAATCTCGTTGATAATATCGATATTTTCCAAGCACTTTGGAACTCAACAATCATTACAGTAACCTTTACCCTTGTCGCTGGTTTAATTAGCGCAGCAGCAGGCTATGCGTTTGCCAAATATAAATTTAAAGGCAGGGATCCTCTGTTTGCAATGTTGTTAGTATCAATGATGATTCCGTATCAAGCATTGATTATTCCCCAATTTGAATTGTTTGCTAACTTTGGCATTTTGAATTCGTATAGTGCGATTATTCTACCACAGCTTGCTTATCCATTTGCGATCTTCTTAATGAGACAAAGTATGAAATCGATTCCGGATTCAATCATGGAGTCGGCGCGAATTGATGGTTGTGGAGAATATCGGATGTTTTTCCAAATCTCGCTTCCAATGATGCTCCCAGCGATTGGTGCTGTCTCAATCTTTTTATTTACACATCAATGGAATAACTTTTTATGGCCGCTCGTAGCAATTGTGACAGAAGATATGTATACATTGCCAATCGTGCTTTCCATTCTAGGTGGACAAGACAATCTTGATTACGGTCAGCTCATGCTTGCTGCAACCATTTCTGTGTTACCGATCTTCATTATGTTTTTGTTTTTACAACGCTATTTTATTGCTGGAATTGCAAGTGGTGCAGTAAAAGAATAATGATCGCTTTACTTCTTTTTCCGTCCATGGAAGCAATTTGTGGCGCTTAGCATTGCTTTTGCCTTAAAGTAGTACTGAGAACAGCCTTGGGTATAACTGAAACCAAGGCTGTTGAAAAAGGGAGTGGGACAAGTGGTAGCAAAGATTAAAAAACCGGTTCTTCCAGCGGAGTTACAGCAAAAGACAGTTGCAGATTGCCTGGCTGAAGAGGAACCCTTTATTTTAAACGCACAAATAAAGAGTGAAGAACAGATTGGTTTACAAGTGGAGAGACTCGTTGTCTCAAAGGCTAGTTTTGAGCACGTTATCCTTGTAAACGCAATGCTCGAGCGGGCTGATTTAACCGATGTCATATTTGAGAACTGTGACTTATCCAATGTGTCATTCAATGAAGCAGTTATTCACCGAGTCGCTTTTAAGGGATGCAAGTTAACTGGAGCCGACTTTTCTAGAGCTCATTTAGGAAACGTTACGTTTGATCATTGCCTTGTAAATTTAAGTGATTTTGTTGAGGCACGCTTAAAAACAGTTGCTTTTAGAAAATCCTCACTCATTAGCGCAAATTTCTCAGATTGTCTGCTCAAATCAATTGAATTGACTGAATGTGAAATTGACGACATTCAGTTGCGCAACGGAGCTAACAGGTATTGATATTAGTACGTGCACATACAATCGTCTCCATACAGCGCTAAAGCAAATCGACGGTTTGATTGTTTCAAAGGAACAGGCAATTGGCTTTGCTAAATTGTTAGGGCTGCAAATTAAAGAGTAATCTTCAACTAGGAAATAAATAGAGTTGAATGGTTTTGGCTACTCGTTGTGAGAAAAGAAAAGGAACGGCTCCAACTGTCCCTGTTCGCCCATTATGCCAATACCGGTGCTGAATATCTGGAATGGAAGTTGGTTCCCGTTCGAGATGTACATGGATTTTTTCATCATGCAAGCGTTGTTTTGCTTTACGTATATCGGCGGTTAGCTTCAACAGGGATTTCTGCACACCCTCCGCGTAAACGGTTGAATATTTGATTCCTCTAACGCCTTTGTTGAAGCGTGCGAGATCCCGTTCTAATATTTGTCGGGCATAGACTAAATAAAGATAGTCTAAAACAAGTAATTTCGTCTGATCCGTTTTTGGTGTGTAGGAAATTCCAAATAATTGTCGAACATCGTCATCGCTTAATTCCATTATGAACCCCTCTTAACAGAACGTTTGTTTGTATTATATGCTCGTTTAGAATAGTATTCAATATGCAAAATTTGGATACTGAAATGGGATCTTGTGAGAGCGTATGTGAAATGACAATTAGTTGTTCAACCGAAGAGGCAAGGCATGGTACACTAGTAAAGTGGCTTGATTATTTTTGTGGAGGGGTATAATGGGGAAACGATTATTATTATTTCTAGCAACAAACATTCTTGTATTGACAACCATTTTTATTGTGTGGACATTGATTGTTCGATTTACTGGAATGGATGGTTCATTTATTGCAAGTGATGGTTCGATTCAGATTGGCGTTGTGATGCTGTTTAGTTTACTTTTTGGTTTTACTGGGTCTTTTATATCACTAGGCATGTCGCGCTGGATCGCTAAAAAGATGATGCGTGTTAATGTGCTTGACCCTGATGGTTCGCTTAGCCGGGAAGAGAAAGCGATCGTTGAAAAAGTGCATCGCTTATCTCGTGCTGCAGGACTGGCACATATGCCAGAGGTAGGAATTTACCAGTCGGCAGAAGTAAACGCATTTGCAACGGGTCCTTCGAAAAAACGTTCGCTTGTGGCCGTTTCATCAGGATTGCTTGACTCAATGGACGACGATGCAGTCGAAGGGGTTATTGCCCATGAAGTGGCGCACGTAGCCAATGGTGACATGGTAACAATGACGCTTTTACAAGGGATTGTTAATACATTTGTTATCTTTTTCTCTCGCATCATTTCAATTGTTTTGTCGCGTTTTGTTCGTCCAGAACTCCAGTTTATTGTCCAGTTTGCGTCGATGATTATTTTGCAAATCTTATTCTCTATCCTAGGAAGTTTCGTTATTAGTGCCTACTCGCGCCATCGTGAGTATCATGCAGATAGAGGTGGAGCAGACCTTGCAGGAAACGACAAAATGATCCATGCGTTACGCTCGCTGCAACAGTATGTGAATCGTGCAAAAGCGAATGATCATACGGATGACTCAGCTGTGCAAACGATGAAAATTAGTGGAAACAGCTCAATGATGAAGCTTTTGTCAACTCACCCTGATTTAAGTGACCGCATTGCTCGTTTAGAACAACGATAAAATGAAAAAACCAGCTGCGGCTGGTTTTTTTGTCGGGAAAATGCGACAAGATGGAGCGAGGTTGTTAACAGTGACCAGTCTAAATAATGCTTTCAAAAAGCCACGGCAATTTTTTCTGCCGTGATTCTTGACAATCAGTTATGGAATCATATTTCCAGCCGCCGCATACAGTTCATACCATTCCTCTCTCGTTAATGGAATGTCAGAACCTGCGCACGCTTCTTTTATACGACCACGATTTGTTGTGCCGATCACGACTTGAATGTTTGCCGGATGGCGTGTAATCCAAGCTGTAGCGATTGTTGTCGAAGTGACTCCATACTTGTCGGCAAGGCGTTCAAGCACAGTATTTAGCTCTGGAAATGTATCCGTATTGCCGACAAACGGACCATCAAAAAAGCCACTTTGGAATGGTGACCAGGCTTGAAGTGTAATGTCATTTAAACGGCAATACTCTAGCGTACTGCTATCGCGGTTGATCGAGTTATCCGTATTCATATTTAAAGAGATACCGGAATCAATGAGTGGAGTGTGAGCGACACTCAATTGTACTTGGTTGACGACAAGCTTTTGATCGATGTCACGTTGAAGCAGTTCAATTTGCATTGGATTATGGTTAGAAACACCAAAATGGCGGACTTTACCACTTTCTTTAAGCTTATTAAATGCTTCCGCAACTTCAGATGGTTCCATAAGCGGATCGGGACGATGAAGCAATAGGATATCTAAATAATCTGTTTGCAAACGTTTCAAAATACCATCAACAGACGTTAGAATATGTTCCTTCGAGAAATCAAAGTAACCTGTCGCCCCTTTTCGAATACCGCATTTGCTTTGAATTACCATATTTTCACGGACAGTGGGATTCATAGAAATTGCTTCAGAGAAGAGTGCTTCACATTCGCCTCCACCATAAATGTCAGCATGGTCAAAAAAGTTAATACCCTCTTCTTGTGCCGTACGAATTAATTTCTCAATCTCAGTTAAAGACAAATGATTAATGCGCATTAAACCCATTACAATATTCGACACTTCTAAGTCTGTATGTGCCATCTGATTATACTTCATCATTAATTCCCCCCTTTTTACCAGTTTACTAATAGGTAAGGCAACTGTATAGCAAGAGTTTCCATTCAGTAAGCGGGTTCGTTTTTACTCGCCACTAATTCCAATTGCGATCGATTCAGCAACTGATTGGAGATAATGATCATCTTGGAGACGTGCTGCGTCTGATTCATTCGTTACAAAGCCAGCTTCAATTAAAATAGCAGGCATCGAAGTATGTCGAAGAACGTAAAATGTCTCTTCAAACACGCCACGGTTGCGGCGGTCAGTTTGATCGATTAACTGATTCTGGACAGCTGCTGCCATTGATTTCCCATTTGAGCTGCCAGGATAATAGAATGTCTCAATGCCATTCGCATTTGGATCAGAAAAGCCATTTGCATGAATGCTTACAAATTGATCGGCTTGCCATGTTTCTGCAATAGCAACACGTTCTTCCAATTCTAAAAAGAGATCTTCTTCTCGCGTTAATTTAACCTTAAATCCTCTATCCTCTAATAAGATTTGTGTCCGTTTAGCAATATCAAGCACAACATGCTTTTCCAGCAAACCGTTACTAGCAGCACCACTGTCAATTCCTCCGTGCCCCGGATCAAGAATAATCCGATTGCCGGAGGGCGCAGTACCTGTATCTTCGTCATCAATCGGAGTATGTTCATGAGTTGTTACATAGTCGAGGCTGACATAACCGCTACCATCTGTTAATTTGCCCCATCCATTTTCGTTATCTATATATTCAACTACATCACCAGGTAATTTAGAACCGACAATATCGGACCACGTTCCTGGAGCGCTGCGAACGTTTAATGATGATTGTGTATCTACTTCGCCTTGTTCAATTGTTTCCGCAAATGCATGTCCTGCGACGGAAAAGAGCGCAATGGTAACACTTAATAAAAATGAGATTAAGAGTTTTTTTGAAGTCATAGTTGTTCCTCCTCTAACATGCTTGTGTTAGAAGTCTCGCCAAACTAGCAATCTCTTAAACAAGAAAACGAAAAAAACCGCTTGACGATTGAGATGTGGACCTGTTAAATCTCAATAAAACACAATAAAGGCGCAACTAAATGTAAAGTTGCACCCTTAAGAAAAGGAATTAATCAATAAAACGAAGTAAATCGCCTAATAAGAATTCATCAGACAGGTTGAGTTGTTCACGGACTAGTTCTTGATCAGCTGCACAACTGGCATCATCAACAATGTCGCCTGAAGAACGCTCAAAACATGTATGGTCGGCGTAAACATAGTCGTTTGAAACAAAGCGGCCGTCTCTGAAAATAACGGGTACTTCAGCTGAACGTGTAAACAAATCATGGCTAAACGTTAGATTGTCCTCGGTTGAAAGCCCAAGTAAATGGAGCAAAGTCGAATGGATATCAATTTGCCCCCCTTCCGTCTCAATTGTTTGCCCCGTTTGCCCAGGAATATGGATAACCAATGGGATTTTTTGTAAATCAATATGAGACAAGGTTGTTTCTGCTTGGTCTAAGAGTGTATGCACACCACTTTCATACTGTCGTGAAATGCCGTAATGATCTCCGTAGAGAACAAACATTGTATTTTCATACAGACCTTCTTCTTTTAATTGAGTAATAAACTGTTCAACCGCTGCGTCTTGATAGCGAACGGTTGCTAGATAACGGTCAACAACACCAACACCCGTATCTCCAGGTTCGATTAGTTGATCTTCTTCATCTAATAGAAACGGAAAATGATTTGTCAGTGTAATAAACTTAGCCATATAAGGCTGTTCTATCTTTTGCAGAAGAGGGATTGATTGCTCAAAAAACGGTTTGTCTTTTAAGCCATAATTAACACTGAGTTCATCGGTTACATCGTAATACTCTTTTGAAAAGAAACGATCGTATCCAAGGGCATCATACATTAATTCTCGGTTCCAGAATGTCGCATCGTTTGCGTGAAATGCCGCTGATGTATAACTCTCTTCTTTTAATAAGCTTGGAATCGATTTATAGGTATTTGTGTAACGTCTTACAAAAGCAGACCCGCTCGATAACGGATAGAAACCTGTGTCGAGCATAAATTCCATGTCCGACGATTTCCCCTGTGCTGTTTGATCATAAATGTTAGGGAAATAGAAGCTCTCTTTGATCAAATCATTTAAAAAAGGAGTCAATTCTTCTCCATCAATTGTTTCATTTATCACGAATTGCTGGGTTGATTCTAAGCTAATTAAAATGACATTCTTTCCGGTTGCCATGCCAAATACGTCTAGATCGGGAGGAGCTGGCTCCTCCATATCAGCAGTGACTTCGGAAGCGACCGATTGATTGGCTAGCATTTCTTTTGCGGGTGCTCGTAATGAATGGACTAAATTAATCACTTGGTAATTATAAATACCTAAAGAAGAGACAAGTTGGTCTCTCGCGTAATCAGTATGCAATAAATAAGGATTTTGCAAGTGGCTAATACCTAGTGAAGCAGCGAATAAAGCTGTTGCTGTAATCCCGTAGACTTTTCTTTTGGGCCGCTTAATGGAGATGCGCTGTTTCTTGGCAACAATGACAAACCATGTGAAAATCAAGACATCAATAATGAGAAGTAAGTCAAAAGGTGAGAACAGTTCAACTGTACTTGAGCCGAGCCCACCGACGTTACTAAATTGCATAAAAACGGATGCCGTTAAAAAATCGATGTAAAAACGGTAATAAAGTAAATTGCCGATCAATAATGCAGTACAAAGAACATAAACAATTAAAAAAACAACCGTGCGGACGTTTTTACTAAAAAAGAAACTACAACCAAGAAATAGCATTATACTAGCTAGTGGACCGAGGAATAGTAGGAAATAATCAAGCACAGTTTGAAATGGGAGTGAGAACCCTACTAAACTAACAACGATCGTTTGATCGTTAACAAGAGAACACCGAGAAAAAGGAGGTGTTTTGATAAAAATGTTTTGATTGCAATCATAGAAGAGCGGCCTTCTCTCTGTGCAATTGTTTAAACTGGCTTGTCATATATCGAACTGATTTTAAGGCGTTCCGTGCATCCATTTCACCCATTAATGCCAGTTGGACCCAATTACGAGAAAGCAAGTAGCTGCTTTCGTAGCTAAGATAAATGGATGCCGATTTTAATTGGTCACCAAACGATCGGGAAGAGATCGTTTTAGGTAAGCAAACCGTCAAGATTGCAGGTGACTGGGTATCAAAACGAAGAACATTCATGCCGGCAGATCGGAGTTCTTCGTATAGCTGTTCCCAAAGTTCAAAATAAGACGTCATTGGGTATTCTAATGCTTTCTGGAGCGCCAAAAGCGCATTAGATGAATGGGTATAAGGAATGCTATTGGTTTTCTCGTAATAGGCAAGATCTAGATAAGATGGGACTTGTTTTGAGGAAAGTGCCGCTTCACGGTGGAAAACAAGTGCTAGACCAGGAAAAGAAGCCAAGCCTTTTCCACTTACAGAGCTTGCTAAATAGACACCAGACAAATCGACTGGAATCGTCCCTAAACTTGAACAAGCATCTAGACAAAGTTCAACGCCATATTGAGCACACAATGCTTTTAAGTCCTCGAGTGGATATAAATAGCCAGTCGATGTTTCACAATGGACGGTCCATATCCATTTTACCTCTGGATTCTTAACTAAGAACTGTTCAATTGATTGAAGAGATGAAGACGCCTTACTGCGTAGCGATTGAAAAGAGAGCTTCCAACGTTCTGCTTGTTTGATTAACCGATCTCCAAATTCTCCACTAGTAATAATGGCACCATGCTTGCCTGTACATGCTAATTGAGCAGCAACAATGTCGTTTGCCAAGGTACCAGTGCCAACAGCTATTTCGACTTGATGGCCGTTGGTTAGCTGAAGGAGTTGTTTTTTTACCGTATCCATCGTCGTGTGCATCAGTGAAGACCGGTGAGAAATCGGTGCTTCTGACCAGGCCTTTCGAACTGAAGCAGGTATGTTAACAGGTCCAGGCAGAAAATGTTGTTCTCTTCGATGTGTTTCTCGATTCATCAATTTCTTAAAGGCCTTTGTTGAACGAACAAAGTTATCCTCCGTTAAGTACATTGGTTGAAACTCGGCATCTTCTTTGCCAACGAGTGGACCAAATGGTACGAAGCCAATTCGTTTGTATAAAGACAATTGTCGTGTCGTTCCAGAAATCAGAGCGATCGTAAATCCTTGTTTTAAGCAGTGTGAAACAAGCTCGGAACATAAGCGGAAAAAGACAAGCCCTTGTCGGTACTCTTTTTTGATTGATAGCAATCGAATTTCACATCGTTTTCCTTCAAGGTTTAACTGGTCATCAAGTGAAGGTAGCTTTTCGTCAAGAGAAAAGGGGCGTGTGCCCCGTACGCAAATCATACCAATAACTTCATGACCGTTTTTAGCAATCACATACAAATTCTCATGGTCAAAGCGATCAATTAGTCTTCTATCTTGATTTTGCTGATGTTGTGGGATTTCTTCAACAAACGTTTTATAGTTAGGTGATAGATTTGTTCAAATTCATCAAGTGAGTCGGCTATTTTATATGTAAGAGATGTAACTTCCATTTATGAAGGCTCCTTTCTATGGGCAAGTAAGACAATGAAAAGTAAGGTAATGAAAAGTAATGCTAATTCAAACTTTGAGAAAAAAATGAGTATAATAGGAACAATACATAATGAAGCAAGGCCAATATACGTAAAACGAATACCTATTATTTTCCCTAACCCTACAACTACCGAAATAAAAAGAAGAATAACTGGTTCAAGTACGAGTAAAACGGCTAAGTAAACAACAACGCCTTTGCCACCATGGCCTTTAAGTTGGACCGGCCAAATATGCCCTGCCATGATCAAAATGGTGACTAGCCAAATAAACCAAAATGAATCGCCAAAAAAGTAGATCGAAAGGCAGATTGGCAAAATCGTTTTTAACGCGTCGATTACGACAGTAGAGACTAAAGCGGTGCGTCCAAATACGCGTCCCGCATTTCTAGCTCCTGCATTTTGGCTTCCGACTGTTCTGATATCTTGTTTATAAATGAACTTGCCAATATAATAAGCACCATTAATACATCCGCATATGTAAGAGAATAAGAGAAAGATCAAAAAGACATGGCATCACCTAGATTCGAAGTAGACTAAGTCGATCAGTTTACAAATAATTAGGATTTTTTTCCTTTTTATCATCATACCATATCTTTTTTGT
>BAXC01000040.1 GCA_001310375.1 Bacillus sp. JCM 19041
TTTGAAGCGCTAATCCGAATCGTCGCTGCTTCTTCACCGTTGTCATCATTACTTCCACCATTTCTGTATTTTCTTCACCATTATCACTTGACCCACATGCTACAAGTGTAAACGACACCCCTAAAACTCCAACTGTTTTTAAAAATGATTTCATTTTGCTCTCTCCTTTTTTATCGTTTATCTAAACGATTAGCGATATAATCCCCAATCCATTGAAACAAAAAGACTATAGCTAAAATAACAATCGTTGCAACAATCATAACGTCAGTATTCGTTCGCTGAAACCCTTGTTGGAAAGCAAGAGTACCTAAACCACCAGCGCCAATCGTTCCTGCCATTGCTGTATATCCAATTAAAGCAACCGTTGTAACCGTAATTCCTGATACAAGGGCAGGCATCGATTCTGGTAATAACACTTTAAAGATAATATGCCCATTTGACGATCCCATAGCCTGTGATGCTTCTACCACACCACGATCAACTTCACGTAAAGCAATTTCAACCATCCGAGCATAAAACGGTGCCGCACCAATAATTAATGCTGGCAAGGCAGCACTTGGTCCAAACATGCTCCCAACAATTGCCCGCGTAAATGGAATAAGCAAAATGATTAATATAATAAATGGAATGGAACGAAAGATATTAACAATCGCCCCAACTAAGGAATAGAAAAAACGATTCTGCCATGGATTCCCTTTTGCTGTCAAATAAAGAAACAAGCCAAGCATAATTCCTAAAATAAACGTGGCAGCAGCAGAAACAACAGTCATATAGATTGTCTCGTATGTTGCTTGCCATAAATTATCCCATATTACATTTGGAAACCATTGTTCAAGCATGCTCCATCACCTCCACTTCAACTTCTTTGGAACGGATGTAAGCAAGTGCCTCATTGATTTTCAATGAATCGCCTGATAAACGTAAATAAAGTTTACCAAAGGACCCTTCTTGTAACTTAGAAATTTTCCCTTGTAATATCGAAACATCGATCGGAAAACGGCGAATTAAATCAGTTACAAGTTGTTCTTCAACAGGGTTTCCAACAAATGTAAGGGAAACAATTTGTCCTTCTACTTTTTCGTCAAGCATTTTCCATAGAGCATCTTCATCTTCATCGCTACTAGCAAGCTGCTTTACAAATTCCTTTGTAATCTCCTCTTTTGGTCTCCGGAACACGTCAATAACCGGTCCCTCTTCTACAACTTGACCGCCTTCCATTACCGCGACTCGATGACAAACCTTTTGAATAACATGCATCTCATGTGTAATGAGAACAATCGTTAAATTTAACTTCTTATTTATATCTAACAACAAATCCAAAATGGAGTCTGTCGTTTTTGGATCAAGAGCAGATGTGGCTTCATCACATAGTAGCACCTTTGGATTGTTTGCAAGCGCTCGTGCGATGCCGACACGTTGTTTCTGACCACCACTTAATTGGGAAGGATAGTTGTTTTCTCGACCTCTTAAACCTACAAGATCAATTAACTCTTCAACACGTTTCTTTCTTTCCTCCGTTGGTACATTAGCCACTTCCAATGGAAAAGAAATATTTTGCTTAACCGTTCGTGACCACAGCAAATTAAAATGTTGGAAGATCATACCGATTTTCTGTCTTGCCATTCGGAGTTCCTTAGACGACAACTTTGATAACTCCAAACCATCCATTTCGACTTTGCCCGAAGTTGGAAGCTCCAGCAGATTAAGCAAGCGAATTAATGTACTCTTCCCAGCACCGCTATACCCAATTACGCCAAAAATTTGCCCTTCTTCTATAGATAGATTTACGTTGTTTACTGCTTGCACCGTTCCAGACTTAGATTTATATGTTTTACTGATTTCCTTTAACGAAATCATTCTTTTCCCTCCAATAAAAAAACCTTTCTGTAAGATGACAGAAAGGCTGGTTTTTCCTTTGTCTCATCTCTCAAAGCACTACGCCTTGCAGGATTTAGCACCTTCAAGCCATAGCTTGCGGTTGCCGGGTTTCATCGGGCCAGTCCCTCCACCTCTCTGGATAAGAAATATATAGTTAATGTGTTTGATTTTCTAACAAGTGTACAAAAATCATAGCATGGCACAGAAATAGCGTCAATCCCTAAGCTGTTTTTGTCTCAACCTGTTTTGCGACTTTCTTTCTAAAAACGAGTAAGAAAAAAACGGAACCTAATACATATAAACATGCTGTAATAGTGAACACAATTGCATACCCATTATATGCACCATATGCAGCAACAATTCCCATTGATACAGGTCCCATTAAAGCCCACCCTAATTGAAACACCGTTTGCGTGACTGAATTCGCAGTACCTCGCATGCGTGGATGAATTAACTTCATGACTAAAGCAGCTTGAATCGGATTTCCTGCATTCATTAATGCCTGCCTAAATAAGAACCCGATAATTGCAAACCAAAGCACATTTGTAAATGCAGTTAGGAGTAAAAAAGGAATTGAACCCATCTGCAACAAGAACACAGCTTTCACTTCACCAAATCGATTAACTACCTTTGGTCCAATCAACATCGCAATGACTGTCATTCCTTGCCCAAGTGATAACACAAGACCGATTGCGGAATAACTTAAGTCAAACCGATCATTAAAGTATAAGTTTAAGTAAGGAATAACCAGTCCTGAACCAAACCCAATTAATAAACTCGAAACAGCAAACAGGGCAATTATTTTCCATTCCTTGCTTTTAGGGGAATGATCGACCACATCTGCAACTTTTTTTATTGCTTTTACTCTCTCTCCGTCTTTTACTTTAAGTAAGGGAAAAAAAGAAAAGGCGGTCAAGAAAAAAGCTAGAATTAAAGTGAGTTGTACGGCTTGCAGCATCGTCATTGCGGTTAATTGATACAAAAGATCAGCCAACGTTCCACTAAAAAGATGCCCTAATACGTTTGCTCCCATCATGATAGCCGCATGTAATGCAAACAATTTCACCCTTTGCTTTTCTTTTGAATTCTCTGCCAGTAAAGGGATCGCAGACACTTGTAAAAAAGCGAAAAAAAAAGCCAGTTAAGCCCGCTCCAAACAAAAGAAGAAACTCAGTTGAACTAACTGAACGAATGGCAAAGCTTATTGCCAACATGATCGATCCAATAATTAGCATTCGCTTACGACCGTACCGGTCACCTAATATGCCCGCTGGGAGCAATGCAATTGCTGTCGCAGCTGCTTGAAAAGCAATGATTTGACCATTTAAACTATCGGTATATCCTAGCTCCCTAATATAAAAAGGATACATCACCATAAAAATGCCCATAGCTGTATTAAATGCAATTGATGACAATAAAAAATAACGAATTGTACGATTATACGACTTGACTGGTTTAAGAAAAAACTTATGTAATAATGCCATTGATTTCTCCCCAATTAGCAGTTATTTCGACTCTCTAATTATTATACGAAATAACCGCTGCAGTGGGTAGAATTTTTAGTGCCAACTATCTTCAATAAATGATTGAACTTGGTCCCAGTCTTCGTTTTGTTGCTGGAAGATTTGTTCTTGCTCAAATGAGAACCCCGTGTACATTGAATGTTGTAAGCCTTGATCTGTTTCAATTACTTCACCAATTTTTGATCCGTCCATGTAAAGTTTCAAACGACCTTCTTCATATTTTGCGACAACCTTTTGTGTGACATTCACTCTCTCCATCTTTATTCCCCCCTAAACGTCTTGCCTGTTTATAGCCTATGCTAATCTGCATTACGTATCCGAGGGAAGATCAGCCAACAAAAAAAGCCTGCATTCGCAGGCTTTTCTTTAATCTTCTTCATTTATCATTTCGCTGTATTCGTCAGCTGACATAAGTTTTTCAACTTCACCTTCATCAGCAGGCTCTACAACAATCATCCATGCTTTTTCATAAGGAGATTCGTTGACGAATTCCGGAGAATCATCAAGATCCTCATTCACTTCAACGACTTTTCCATTAATAGGTGCATAAAGTTCAGAAACTGTTTTTACAGACTCTACACTTCCAAATGGCTCGTCCGCTTCAATTTCGTCACCGACTTCAGGGAGCTCAACAAATACGATATCACCAAGTTCAGACTGAGCGAAATCAGTTATGCCAATACGCACTTTATTTCCTTCAGTTTTTACCCACTCATGCTCTTCAGAGTACTTTAATTCTTTTGGTAAATTGCTCATTAATTATCCCTCCAGCTAATTACTAGTACGTCTGTAATCATACATGAAAAAGACGTTTGCGAAAAGTAGAATGTTTCTAAAGAAAGAGCGATTATCGTGTTTACACTTATTTAAACGATAAGATTATAGCCATAGATCGTTAAATTGATCCTGTTTGAATCCAAAGCTTACTTTTTCCCCATCTGTCACGATTGGGCGTTTAATGAGCATTCCGTCAGAAGCAAGTAATTGATACTTCTCTTCATCACTCATATTCGGCAGTTTTGTTTTTAAATCCAACTCACGATATTTTTTGCCACTTGTATTAAAAAAAGCTTTTAATTCTACTCCACTTATTGCATGTAACTCTTTTAATTCAGTAGCAGATGGTGGCGAGTCCACAATGTGGATCGCTTCAAATTCAACGCCATTCTCGCTAAGCCACTTTTTTGCATTACGACATGTTCCACATTTTGGGTATTCATAAATAGTTAAACTCATCATTAATCCCTCTTTCACTTAAAGTGTCGCTTTCTATTATGCTTAAAACACCATGTCGAAACAACTTATAAGGGAAGCGACTTTTTAGCCGCTTCCCTAGAGAGGAGAATGCTCCTTGCGAGAGGAGCATTTATTTTATTTGGGGCTTAAACCCCAAAGAGTAACTAATTAAACAACATATTTTTTAGCTCCAATAACTTCTTTAGCGATTTCACGCTTTTTCGCAACCACATTAATTGGTTGGTGACGAGTAAGCTTGCGCAGCATTGAAAGCATCGTGCGCAATGTATCTCCTTCTTCAACATGAGTTAATGCTTTTTTCGCATTCGCTTCAATACGGTTAATTGCTTCTTGACCAAATACTTCAGTCATAAGAAGCTTCTGCTTTTGTTCATCTACAGATGACGCTGCAATCGCTTTTTCTGTCCGTAAAATAGTTGATTCAAGCGAATAAATATCATTAACGATATCCGCAACAACTGCCAATACTTCTTGTTCTTTCTCAAGTTCTGGACCATATTTCTGTGCTCCAGTACCTGCAATCATTAAGAATACTTTCTTTGCCATCGACAACAAATATTTCTCTTGTGCGAGTGGCTTATCTTCAATTTCTTGTGGCATTAACATCATTAACTCTTCTTGCAAGGCAGTTGCCTTCTCTAAGAAAGGCAGCTCTCCTTTTAACGCTTTTCTCATTAATGTTCCTGGAACAAGCATCCGGTTAATTTCATTTGTACCTTCAAAAATGCGGTTAATTCGTGAATCACGATAAATTCTTTCTACTTCGTATTCAGCCATGAACCGTATCCACCATGAATCTGAACAGCCTCATCAGCAACAAAATCAAGTGTCTCTGATCCATCAAATTTATTTAATGAACACTCAATTGCATATTCTGCAATCGCATTCGCTACAGCACGTCCGTCCTTCTGTTCTTCATCTGATAGACTCGCAAAACGGTCTTCAATCAATCCACCAGTGCGATAAATTGCACTTTCTGAAGCAAAAATCGCTGTTGCCATTGACGCTAATTTCTCTTGAATTAATGTAAATGAAGCAATTGGCGTCTTAAATTGCTTTCTCTCCGTCGCGTAAGTTGCCGCAAGCTCAAGAGCTGCTTTTGATCCACCAATACAACCAACACCAAGCTTATAACGACCAATGTTTAAAATATTGAATGCAATTACATGACCACGACCAATTTCTCCTAGTACATTCTCTACAGGCACTTGTGCATCTTCTAAAATAAGGGTACGAGTAGATGATCCCTTAATCCCCATCTTTTTCTCTTCAGCCCTGTGCTTACCCCATTAAATTCCTTTTCTACAATAAATGCGGTGAACTTCTCACCATCGATTTTTGCATAAACGACAAAAACGTCAGCAAACGCGGAGTTTGTAATCCATTGTTTTTCTCCATTTAAAGCATAATGGGTGCCTGCTTCATTTAAAACAGCCGTTGTTTTTGCTCCTAGGCATCGGAGCCAGAGCTTGGCTCTGTTAGCGCATATGCTGCGAATTTTTCTCCTGTCGCAAGATCAGGTAAGTATTTGCTTTTTTGTTCATGAGAACCGAAGAAAACAATCGGCAACGTACCAATTCCAACGTGAGCGCCATGGCTTAACCCAAATGCTCCAGCACGACTAAATTTTTCAGATATTAATGAAGAGCTAATTTTATCAAGACCTAGCCCACCATATTCTTCAGGCACATCTGCGCCAAGTAAACCAAGTTCTCCTGCTTTTTTCAATAAACGTGTTGTATGTTGAAACTGGTGGTTTTCAATATCTTGAACAAACGGGAAAACCTCTTTTTCTACAAAACCTTCTGTTGTCCGAGCAATCATCAATTGCTCTTCTGTATAATCTTCTGGAGCAAAATACTGTGATGCTTCAATATCTTCTAATAAAAAACTGCCACCTTTAACTAACTTCTTTGTTGTTTCACCCATTATTGCTTCCTCCTTTTATTAAACCAATTCAAATACGCCTGCTGCACCCATGCCGCCGCCGATGCACATTGTTACAACACCAAACTGTTCACCACGCCGCTTCATTTCATGTGCGAGTGTCAATGTTAGCTTTGATCCTGTACAGCCAAGTGGATGTCCTAATGCTATTGCTCCACCATTCACATTCACTTTTGCATGATCTAGCTTTAATGTTCGAATAATCGCAAGTGCTTGTGAAGCAAATGCTTCATTTAATTCAAACAACCCGATATCTTCAAGCTCTAGTCCGGCTTGTCGGACGGCTTTAGGAATTGCCTCAATTGGTCCAATCCCCATTACTTCCGGTGCCACGCCTGCTACAGCAAAACTTCGAAATTTTAATAATGGACTCATGCCTCGTTCAAGGGCTTCTTCTTTTTCCATTAACAAAACAGCTGCAGCACCATCACTCATTTGTGAAGAATTTCCTGCTGTTACTGTTCCTTTTAACTGAAACGCAGGTTTTAACTTCGCAAGCGTTTCAATCGTTGTCTCTTTTCTCACGCCTTCATCAATCATTACTTCACGGTTTAACACACTTACCTTTCCGTCTTCACCTAGCACTTGCTCATTAACGGTAACGGAAACGATTTCGTCAGTAAATTTACCATTTGCAATGGCTGTTGCTGCTCTTTTATGACTTTCAGTTGAAAATGCATCTTGGTCAGATCGGCTAACTCCATACTGTCTGGCGACTTCTTCAGCCGTGTAACCCATTGACATATAATATTCAGGTGCATCATCAATTAGTTTAGGATTTGGTTTAACAACATGACCACCAATTGGGATCATGCTCATTGATTCTGCTCCACCAGCAATAATTGCCTTGCTTTGACCAAGCATTATTCGTTCCGCACCATAAGCAATTGTCTGTAATCCTGAGGCACAATAACGGTTGATGGTTACTGCTGGAACCGACTGTGGAATGCCAGCTAAAATACTTAAGTTCCGGGCCATGTTCATACCTTGTTCTGCTTCTGGCATTGCACAGCCAATAATGACATCTTCAATTTCTGTTGGGTCAATAGCAGCGCGACGAATTGTTTCCTTCACCGCAATTGCACCTAAATCATCTGAGCGAACATGGGCAAACGCCCCTCGCTTAGCTTTACCAACTGGCGTTCGTGCTCCTGATACAATAACTGCTTCCTTCACTCGCGATCCCTCCTAATTACGTAATGGCTTGCCTTTAGTAAGCATATGTTGCATCCGTTGCTGTGATTTCGGTTCCGCAATCAAGCTTAAAAATGCTTCTCTTTCTAGATCGAGCAAATACTGTTCATCAACAAGCGAACCTTCTCTAAGTCTTCCACCTGAAATAACAAATGCAAGTTTCTTTGCTATTTTCATGTCATGTTCAGATGTGTATCCGCCCACTTCATCATCTCTGCACCAAGCATAAGAGTCGCAAAACCCGCTTCTCCAGAAACTGGGATTTTTGTTTTTGCGGGAGCTTTATAACCTGCATCATATAGAGAAATGACTTTTTGTTTTGCTTCATAATTAACAAATAGGTCGTTCATCACAACAGCATCACGATCAGAAAGAAAGCCGTTATCGCGTGCTTCAGCAGCTGAAGTTGACACCGTCGCGGTCGCAATCTTTTCAAACGTTTCTCTTGCTGCTTGTTGCAGCTGTGCAGGAGTCTCTTTGCCAAACCGCTCTAGATTGCGCAAATATAACTCTTTATTTCCGCCTCCACCTGGGATTAAGCCTACTCCCACTTCCACAAGTCCCATATATGTTTCGTGGCTTGCTTGTATGCTTGCCGCTGGCAAACTAATTTCAGCTCCCCCACCAAGTGTCATTTGATAAGGAGCCGTGACAACGGGAACATTGGCATAACGAATACGAGATGTCGCTTTTTGGAATTGACGCACAACAAGATCTAGTTCGAAGAAGTTATCGTCTTGTGCTTCCATTAACATCATCATTAAGTTAGCTCCAACACAGAAGTTTTTCCCTTCATTACCAATGACAAGACCTTTATAGTTCACTTCTACTTCGTCGATCGACTTATTAATCATTTGGATAACATCTAGACCAATTGAATTGTTTGGTGAAGTGAATTTTAATAACGCTACATCATCACCAATATCAATAAGTGATGCACCTGTATTTTTGCTAATTGTATTTTCTTTCTTCAACACATTTAAAGACAAATTCTTCTCATGTTGACGTACAGGCTTATACGTTTCTTTATGGAAAAAGGACCTTGCTTTATAAAACGATTCAGCCCCGTCTTCATACATATTCTCAATCCAGTTTGGAATGACGCTTCCTTCTTGCTGCATTTTCTCAACCGTTTGCCTAAATCCTAATGCGTCCCAAAGCTCGAATGGCCCCATTTCCCAACCGAAGCCCCAACGCATCGCTTCATCTATAGCGAGCAGATCATTTGCGATCTCTTTGGTCTTCTCTGCCGTATAAACAAGAACAGCTTAATAATTGACCAAAGTAGTTCACCTGCAGCATCTTCAGCAAACACAACCGTCTGCAATTTATCTTTTTTAGATTTTATTGGTTTTGAACGTTCAATAGAAGGTGCTTTTAGTTTTTTTCTTGGCTCATATTCCATTGTTTCAGGATTTATTTCATAAATGACTCCATCCTTTTTGACGTAAAAACCTTGCCCACTCTTCGCGCCAATCCATCCTTTTTCAGCCATCGTCTTCATAAATGTAGGTGGATCAAACATCGCCTTCTCTTCACCAGTTGCTTCGTCATACACATTCTTCGCAACGTGAAGAAATGTATCTAAACCAACAACGTCAAGTGTGCGAAATGTTGCGCTCTTAGGCCGACCAATTAATGGTCCTGTAACTGAATCACTTCGCCTACAGAATAGCCATTCCTAACCATCTCGTGAACCGTTACAAGCAATCCAAAAGTACCAATACGGTTGGCAATGAAATTAGGTGTATCTTTTGCTTCAACAACACCTTTTCCAAGCGATTGCTCTGCGAATCCGCGAATAAATGTAATTACGTCCGCAGACGTGTCTTCGGTTGGAATTAGCTCAAGTAATTTTAAATAACGGGGAGGATTAAAAAAGTGAGTTCCTAGAAAATGTGATTTAAAGTCCTCGCTGCGCCCTTCTGACATTGCTTTTATTGAAATACCCGATGTATTTGATGTAACAATTGAACCCTTGCTTCTTATCTCATCAATCCGGGCAAATAATTGTTTTTTCGCTTCCAAGTTCTCAATAATGACTTCAACAATCCAATCAGCTTCTTTGAGCCGCTCAAAATCATCCTCTAAGTTTCCAGTTTCAATTAATGCAGCAGTCCCTTTTGAAGCTAACGGAGCGGGTTTTTGTTTTTTTAATTTTGATATAGCTGCGTTTGCCAATTGATTCCTAACCTGCTTCTTTTTTAATGTTGCAACACTTGAATCGCCGCTTTCTGAGACTTTTGGCACCATATCCAAAAGCAATACAGGAATGCCTGCATTTGCCAGATGAGCGGCAATACTAGCACCCATAACACCTGCTCCAATAACAGCCGTTTTGCGTATGTGACGTGACATGATCTCTGTCATCCTCCTCTCAATACTAAAAACGAATGAATACTCATTCATTTTTTAAGCAATAAAAAACGCTTCTTTACATAAGCTTTCTTTTACTATAACGAAATATGATAGCGTTTGCAATATTAATTTTCAGCAAATTCTACTTTTTTTTATGAATAAAGAAAGCATCTTTTAAGAACAATACAGTCGTAGGATGATCTAAATTTTAGGAGGGTTTACATGAACCAACAACCGCAAAATCAACAATTTCAGCAACAAAATCAACAAAATCAACAAAATCAACAAACAACCATACAACAAGCACCGAATGTGTTCACTGGCAAAGACTTAAACTACATCAATGACATGATGGCTTGGAATTTAACTGCGTCAAAAAAAGCACATTTCTTTGCCCAAAATTGTCAAGACACCGAAATCAAACAGGCAATTGATGCTGCTGGACAGATGCACCAACGTCATTATGAACAATTTCTTCAATTATTAAATCAGCCACAAGATCAACCACCTACTTATCAATAAGGAGTGTTAATAGTGAATCAAAAAATCCAAAACCCCAAAATTCAAATTCCTACCACAACCGATATGACGGATCAGGATTATATTACTGATATGTTATCAACGGAGAAATATATCACTGTTTCATACTCCATTGCTGAACATGAAGCCAGTCACGAGTCCTATTACCAAGTTATACATCAAGCGAATAATGAATCATCGCAAATGCAACGTGATTTATATGAAATGATGTTTAAAAAAGGACTTTACAGTCTAACTGCTACTGATCCAAATCAACTCCAACAAAGCTACCAACAGCATAAAGGATACGAAAATCAACTACCTTACGGCAACTTAAACCAATAGGAAAGCATCTCGCTTTCCTATTGGTTTATCATCATCTCACAACATTCATATAAACTAGTTATTGTTTTTACCCCTTCAGGAGCAGGCAGATTTTTTCGATTAAGCCAAAGTGCCTTCATTCCAGCGTTTTGGCTACCATATACGTCTACAGTAATTCGATCACCTACATAGTAAGTTATAGCTGGTTCCACTTTTGCTTTTTCACATGCATGTAAGAATAGTTCTTTAGCCGGCTTCGAACATCCGGTTTCATCAGAAGTAACGAGAGTATCAATGAAAGAAAAGAGACCAATCGCTTTCAGCTTTCTTATTTGTTGCTCCCTCTCTCCATTGGAGATAATTCCGATTTTAGTTTTTTGGATTAGTTGTTTAATGCTTGGACGTGCGTCATTAAAAGATGTCCAGCTTTTCTCATAACCAATTATGTATACTTTGAATCGTTTGAGTGCTTCCCTTTCAGAAAACCCTTTATTAAATATCGCTTCAATCCTTCTTATTTTTTGGTCAGTAAAACTAATTTTCTTTTCAACAAACTGTTGAAAATAGAAACGGGAAGCCTGCTTCCACTTCTCCAAAAAAACGTCATCATCTAAATCCCTTAGTTCAATGTATTGATTTTAAAAAAGCAGCGCACCCTTCTCTTCAGCTTGTTCATGATCAAGCAAGGTATCATCGATATCAAAGAAAAACATTAATGTCCCTCCTTAACTAAACAACTCTTTTAATATTCTTCAGCAAATTGTGAGCTATCATTATGAGCGATTCCACCTGGTTTTCCTTCAATTCCTAATTCATTTATGAGCTGAGATGGTTGACTGGATACTCCAATCGGCTCGGCTTGTAGTGCATATATTGCTCTTGTACATAACTCCTCATTTCTCCAATTGTGTATTGATCAAAAATTATTCCCACCTACAATACTGCTTTTTTCTTTTCAATGATATTGTATAGTATCCAACTCCCACCTACGACTGCCATAAGAATCGCTGCCATCATATACACTGTGGATAGCCCATACCAATCAATAACCAAAAACGAGGCAAGCGGACCAAGAGCTGCTCCTAGGTCTAGTACGACTGTATAAACAGTCATGACAGCTACTGGGTTTTTAACAGCCGCATGGGCTGCAAGTGCATCAGTCGCTGTAACCATAAACGTTGAAAAAAACTGAAAAACGAGAATAAATATGATAAGTACATGTATGGATGGGGAGGTCTGAAATAATAGGAAGAAAAAACTCATCCCAAACAAAGGCACTAGTATTAAATAATCAGGTTGCTTTGACTGATCAAGAACTTTTCCAAGAAAAGGGGCTAAAAAAGGATCCCATCCCCATCGAACGGCTTGCATTATTCCGGCAATCGTTGCACCACCGATCACCATACCAGCAATCTGTAAATGATCTATTAATGCTTTCTCAACGAGCATGCTTAAAGTAGAAGCAAATAAACCAAAAACAGCAAACCCAACTATTGTACCTGTGACAAATACAAGCAATGTCTTTTGCGTAAACCACTTCGTATTGCTTCGTTGTTTTTTTCTAAGTTTTTGTTCTGAATTAACTGGTACTAGAAAGTAAACGGTCGGTAACATCGCTACATTAATTAATGCAAAAACGATTGTAACCCCTACTATGCTCCAAATGTCTACAAAAAGCCCCCCAACCAACATCCCAATGAGTCCGCCGATCCCCCATAGACCGTTGTAAAGCCCCATCAGTCGACCTTTATTTTCTTTAGTTGAGACTTCCACTACAGTAAGCATGCCTCCAAGTCTAAGCAACGACCAAGCCACTCCCCATAACATCCTCATTCCAACAAGAACAAGAAAGTGTTGTGCGAGTCCATAGGACAATGTCGTGCACACCGCTAAAACCACAGCGATTATAACTCCTTTACGCAACTCGAACTTGGAATAAAACCATCCTACAAGTGGATTGATTGGTAGGCGAACAAACCGGTTAATGGATAAGAGCACTCCCACTTGCCATAAACTCGTTAAACCAAAGTCTTGATAATAAAGAGGAAGAACAATAAATAACATGGAGTCACCGAGCACGGCGGCCGCAGTGACTAATGAAATTCCTATTACTTTCTTTTTCGCGCTATTCATTTGTGTAACCATTTTCTACACTTTTCCTTGTCAAAGACCACTTATGTTCTTGACTCATCTTCATCTTAATTCATCCCCCTTTCACAAATTGTCTACTTTATAAAGGATGAAAAAAAGTGTAAACTTTAAATGACTTAATTTCCCCTTTTAGGAGGTTGTTTTGAGATGAAATTACTTGATCATTATAAAGGGCTTTCAAAGTCGATTCATCACACAAACCAAACTGTAGATCTTACAATTGCTAAAATGGCTACGTTGCTCTCATGCTCTGAGCGAAACGCAAAATTGCTCATTCGACGCATGCAAAAGCTGGATTGGATCACTTGGCAACCAGGTAAAGGACGGGGACATTCTTCAAAGATTAAGTTATTAAAATCAGTTGATGAGCTCGTACAAGAAGAGGCAAAAAAGCTCGCCGAATCTGGCCTTATTGATGCTGCTATTCATTTAATTCAACATCAACCCAACACAAACCATCAAGCATTTGTTTCATGGCTTTCTAACTATTTACATAAAACTGACTTAATCTTCGAAAAAGACCACTTGCGATTTCCCTCGTATCGACCAATTCCCATACTTGATCCAGCCTATGTAAACCGCCGCACAGAAAACCATATTATGCTTCACTTGTTTAATCGTCTTATTACCTATAACGAAGAAACAAAGACATTTCAAGGAGACCTGGCACACAATTGGATAGTGAACGGAACTGAAGAGATATGGACGTTCTATTTAAGAAAAGGCATTTATTTTCATAACGGTATGACTTGCACAAGCCATGAAATCAAAAACCATTTTTTGCACTTACCTTCGTCATCTCCTGTTTATTGGGGGATTAAGAATTTAGCAACAATTCATTGTCCAAATCTTTATACATGTGAATTCCAGTTTCATAAACCAAGTCCATACTTTTTACATGTTGCTTCATCCATTCCTATTCTCCATGAGAAAGGCACTCGATCACACCCAATTGGAACGGGACCTTTCCGTATCACCAAAAATAGTGAAAAGCAATTAAGATTATCAGCATTTGACCATTATTTCGGAAAAAGACCTTTGCTTGATGATGTAACAATGTATTTTTTTCCGAATTTGTATGATAACCAACCGGCTTACGAATTATCCGGCGACAACCGCTTAAATTTCTATCCGTATCCGTACCACTTGGAGTCGACTATTAACTTACAACAGTTCGAGAGAATTGACCGGGGTTGTAAAATGATTAGTATGAATGCACGTACGAATACCCCGTTATCCGACAAAAGCTTCCGCAAAGCCCTTTACCATCTGCTTGATCCTTTAGATTTAATTGAAGCTACAGGAGGAAATCGCTTTATTCCAGCAACAAGACTGATGCAATCTACTGAGGAATCAACGATTAAGCAAAGAAATCGGAAAGAAGGAAAACGCTTACTTAAACATTGTAGCTATGATGGACAAACCCTCTTCCTACTCAGCTATGCTGGTGCTGGTAACGAAGAAGATGCCACTTGGATGAAAAGACGCTTAAAAGAAGAAGGCGTATCAATTGAAGTCATTATCCTCCCGTATAAGGAACTAACACATCAAAAAAAGAAAACAGCTGACTTGTTGCTAGGTGAACAACTCGTCTATAAAGATCCATGCTACACGTATTTATCAGCTATACTTGATCGTCACGGTATGCTCTACTACCATCATCAGAAAATAGCAGAACAGGTTGAATCCCTTATCGAGAACTCAGACTTAGATATCGACCTACTTTCATCGCTCAAACAAGCTGAACATAACCTCTGCTCTAACTATTATGCCTTACCGCTTTACCGATTAAAGCAGTATGCCATTTACCCTTCATATGTTGAGAATGTCACCTTAAATACATTTGGTTGGGTTAATTACACGAAGTTATGGTATAAACGATAACCCCTAAAATAAGAAGGCTAAGCATAAGCTTAGTCTTCTCTGTTAATACGATTTTCCTTCCAAATCAGAAAACGAACAATATCGTTTGCGTATGCTGGTTGATCAAAGTCAACACCACATTCATGCAATACCCACGGATGTGGTTGATGGGCAATCCCAACTTCAAAACCTGCCTCGTGAAAAAGCAAACTTTGTGTTGTGTCATAAAGATGCCAGCCGTCAAACTCCTCTATCCACGGTAAATCATATTGGGTTGCCATAAGCACACCATCAATGACTGCCACCTGCTGATACGCATAATCTGCTTCAATAAATGATAAATACCCATAAGTACCACGGTTTTCAAGGATTTTACCCGCTTTTGCTGGGCTATCCCACCAAACCCCGTTTACCGGCAACTCCTTTGCACCGATTACACCAAGCATTCCTAATTGCGGATGATGTTCAAACAAAAAAAGCAAATCATATAAAACATGCGGTTAATGAGCATTGTATCTTGATGAATGTATACTTTATATTTAGCATCGCTTTCGTTCATCGCTTTGTTATATCCACTTGTCATACTCTTAGCGCCACGAATTCCGATCTTATCTACTGAGAAGCCTCTCGGAAGGTGGAGCATATCAATATGGCTCACAGCCCGGCTATATAAGGCTTCATCATTTACACAAGTAATAAAGCAAATTCTCTGCTCATCCATTGCACCAACTCCTCTTTCTGAACATCGCTTCGTTACTCTATTCAAAGAAATAGCAGATTGTGCTTATTCAATTAGCAAACGAATAAATAAAAAAGCTTCCTACAGCATAGTAGTCACATCTATGACCTATGCTGTAGGAAGCCTTATTTTTGCTGGTCAACCTTTTTCGATCAAACGTTCAAAAGCCTTTGATAGCTTTGTAATACCCTCGTCTATTTCCTCTTTCGTAATCGTTAATGGAGGAATCATTCTTAGTACTTCCCCTTCATTGCCACAGAAATAAAAGAGAACACCTTCTTCAAGTGCTAAATCGAGTAATTCGGCAGCTGTTTCGCCATCCTTCTTTCCTGAAGTAGGCTCAATAATTTCAATACCAAACATCATGCCAAGATTGCGAATTGCACCGATTTGTGGCCATTGCTTTTGCAACGTAAGCAACTTTTCTTTTGCATAGTTACCAACCTCTTTTACATTCATGAGTAACTCTTCTTCTTTTATAATTTGCAGCGTTGCCCGTGCAGCAGCACATGCAATCGGGTTTCCACCAAAAGTTGTCGCATGACTGCCAAGTGGCCATTTTTGCATAAGCTTATGGTTCGCAACTGTCGCACTTAATGGCAATCCAGATGCGATGCCTTTGGCCACCGCCATAATATCGGGCACAACGTCAAACGCTTGTGCAGCAAACCATTCCCCTGTACGCCCAAAACCAGTCTGTACTTCGTCAAAGATGAGCAAAATGCCATTTTCATCACATATTTCACGAATTCGTTTTAACCAAGCTGCCGGAGGAACAATATATCCACCTTCACCTAGTACCGGTTCAATAATCATACAAGCAATTTCTTCCGGCGATACTTGGTGGGCAAATAATGTCTGAAACGATTGCTCTAATTTCGTAATAGCTACCTCTTCTGAATCTCCAGGAGTGTAATAAGGAATTTGGTAAGTTGACGTTTGAGCCGGTTGATGTTTTCGATATTTCCCTTTTGATGTACTGACTCCTAGTGAACCTAGTGTTCGACCGTGGAAGCAGCCGATAAAGGAAATCACATAAGGACGTTCCGTTACATGACGGGCCAATTTAAGCGCACCCTCAACCGCTTCCGTTCCGCTGTTTCCAAAAAAGAAACAATCCAAATCCCCTGGCATAACTTCTGCTAGTTCGTTAGCAAGCTTTAAAATGGATTCGTATTGGATGACGCCAATCGGACCATGCGTAAAACGGTCCGCTTCTTCTTTAATCGCTTTAACGATCTTCGGGTGGCGATGACCTACATTCGTTACTGCAATACCAGATGTAAAATCCAAATATTTCTTTCCATCAACGCCATAATAATAACAACCTTCTTCTTTTTCAACCGGTAAATTCGGATGATCCTTCGCCATGCTTGGAGCGAGGCGATAAGGAATTGTTTCCGCTAGTTCTTTCCATTCTTGTTTCATTCATGCTGCTCCTTTTAACGAAAAATAATAAAATGCGCAATCAAAACAACGACTGGCAAAGCAATAACTGTACGCTGTATAAAGATGATAAATAACTGCCAGAAATTAATTGGTATGCTCGAACGCATAAGCATAACACCAATCTCAGACATATAAACAAGTTGAATAAGTGAAACAGCTCCAACCACAAAACGCGTCAGTTCACTTTCGATCCCTGCACCTAGTATAGCTGGTAAAAACATATCCGCAAAGCCAACAAGCATTGCTGGCGCTGCTTCAGCTGCTTCAGGGATGTTCATCCATTCTAAAACAGGCACAAGGGGATAAGATAAATACGTAAAAACAGGAGTAAATTCGGCAATGATTAAAGCGAGTGTTCCGATTGCCATTACGAGTGGCAACATTCCAAACCAAATATCTAATGCATTAAATGCACCCTTCTTCAGCACCGTGCCAACACTAGGGGCTACTTTCGCTTTATTCACTCCACGAGTAAATGCACTCTTCCATAACGAGCCTTTCTCTACTGTTTCTTGAATCGCACCAGGTTTGTCTTCATGGTACGTATTTTTCATTTTAGAAAGAGGTGGGATCCGTGGGCAGATCAACGCTGCAATAAATACGCCAGCCAAAACGGTTAAATAAAACGAGACAAAGCGTCCAGATAAATCAAGAATCTCAGCAATAATTAAACTAAAGGCAATCGATGTAATCGTAAAATTGGTCACAATAACAGCTGATTCCCGTTTTGTATAATAGCCATTTTCGTACTGATTAATCGTTATTAAAATACTCATCATATTGTTACCCATCCAAGAAGCAAGCGAGTCAACAGATGCTCTACCTGGTAAGTTAAACAACGGGCGCATTACTTTTTTCGCTAGCGTTCCAAGCCATTCCATCAAGCCGTATTCAAGTAATAATGGCATAAGCATTCCCATAACGACGGACCAAACAGCTAATACTGGAAGTAAGTTCGTAAATACTTCTCCCCCTGTTGCTAAACCGTAAACTATTTCCGTACCTGTCTCCGTCATAACCATAAATGCAAAAACGGCTCCAAGAACCCGAATGGTTGTCCATGTAAACGATGTATAGAATAATGCCTTTAAGGCTGGTTTATCCATAATAAATCTCGGCTTAAAGATCCATGCAATAAGTGAAGCAACACCTGAAACCACGAGGAGGCCAAGCAAAAAATACGGTAGTACACCAGCTAAGATCCCTTGTAGATATCCTGCAACGTATCCAATAAGCACCGTCCACTTGTCATCAATTTTAAATGGTACTAGAAAAAGAAAAGCTCCTACTAGTGAAGGAATTAAGAAGGTAAGTATATGACGTACAGTTGTTTTATTTTGGTTATTTGTTTCTTGGTGTTTGCGTAATTCCATGTTGGTTTCTCCCTATCCTGTATAATAAATCTATATGATTAATAATTATACATAAATAGAACCCGTTTGGGAACCATTATTTCTCTTATAAATTTTCCTGCCATAATCTTGAGGTGGAAATCAATTTACTCCCATCAAACTCAAGTTTGTAAATATCGGGCATTGTCAACGACTTCCAAAATGAAAAATCATACCTTTTATCAAAATAGCTCATAATTAAAACCATTATATTGCCGTGAGTACCAATGACGATCTTTTTATCTGCATACTTATTCAACAACTGTAACGTCGCATCAACTCCCCGCTTCTGCGCATCTTTATTTGATTCTCCGCCTTCCCACGCAAAATATTCGTTTTGCCATACTTTCTGAATAGCCTCTTCAAAATCATCAACAGGAGTTTCCGATAAACAACGTTCTTTAAACGCATCTACTGTTTGAATAGGACGATTTTGCTCATCAGCAGCAACTTGAATCGTCTCGATCGCCCGAGTATAAGGGCTTGAAAAAAAGTGTCTATCTTTTCAGTTTTTAATTGCAGTGCGACATTCTTTGCTGCCTCCAGTCCATCCTTTGATAATGGTCGTCCTCGTTCATCAGGAGTGAAAACCGAATGGGCATGCCTCACAAGATAAAGAATCATCATTACAAAAACATCTCCCTTTCATACAATTCATTAGTTAAATTAAACCACAACATGTTGGTTAGCCGCTATAAGAAGCAAGGCGACCATTGTTCCTTATTACCGTAACTCGATAACAAATTCCCTCAAAAACAAAAAATGCCATTAAAACATGTTTATGTTTTAATGGCATTTATATGGAGACGGTGGGAATTGAACCCACGTCCAGAGATAACGACACTTACGCTTCTACGAGCGTAGTCTTTGTATTAGCATTTCGCTAACACTTCAGCCCAAAGACAGGCTTCCGTGTAGCTAGCCTGATTAGTCTCTTCCTTCTCCCTCAGGCGGAGAGAGAAAGGCGTATCCCACTATAAGTGAGTCTCAACCACTCCACATGGGCGATGAAGAGGAGAGACCGCTTAGCTTATGCAGCTAAAGCGAAGTTGTTGTTTTCTTTGCCAGTTAATTGGCTTGTGCGTTTTAACGAGGCCGACCCCTCGGCTCGCAACGCAAGCACGACCTATCCCTGTCGAATCCAAAACGTCCCCCGGTTTTGGTATATCCAAGCTTTATGCTGGATTCTTTATTATACAAGAATTTGTTTAAAAAATCAAGCGTTAGCCTTTCATCCGTTCTTTAATCGCTCTGTCCATTTCACGCTTAGCATCTTTACGCTTTAATGTCTCACGCTTATCGTAATTCTTTTTCCCTTTTGCAAGGCCAATCAATACTTTTGCAAAGCCATTTTTGATATATACTTTCAAAGGTACAACTGAATAACCTTGCTGCTGTGTTTGTCCAATTAAAGTGTTAATTTGCTTTTTATGCAAAAGAAGCTTGCGAGCACGAGTTGGTTCATGGTTGTAACGGTTTCCTTGTTCATATTCGCCAATGTGCGCATTATGCAAATAAGCTTCACCGTTTTTGATGCGCGCAAATGAATCTTTTAAATTCATTTTACCCGCACGAATTGCTTTTATCTCTGTGCCTGTTAAGACAAGACCAGCCTCATATGTTTCTTCTATAAAGTAGTCGTGGCGTGCCTTTTTGTTTTGGGCTACTACTTTTCCTTCTGTTCCTGCCATAAGTACACCTGCATCTTTCTGACGTCTTTATTTTAATCGTACCAACGACAGATCCGTACGTCAATTGATAAAGAGATAGGAAGCCCGTGAGTATACGGACATCCTCTCTCCCTTAAAACCGCGATCGTCTTTTCTTGCGTCCAAATAATTGATCTAACGCCACCAGCTTGCTGCCATTTAACAAAAGTAAAAGTGACACCGTAAGCAAAATTAGATCTAATTCATAGCCTCCTAAGAAACCAGCTTCAGCCTTTGCCGTAAAAATGGCCGTAACCATCACTAAAGCAAAGATAGCGCCAAAAAGACGGGTTCCTAGTCCAAGAATCAGAGCCAAGCCACCAACAATCTCAACAATAGCGACAACTCCCGCCATCACTGCAGGAGCTGGAATACCAAGTGAGTCAAAAAATTCTCCTGTTCCTTCAATACCTCCATGGAACTTGTCTAGACCGTGAATGAGAAAAGTGACTCCTGTAACCAATCGCACAAGTAAAATGCCAATTTCCGTTTTCATCATGATTCTCCTCCCTCTTATTAGTAGTGTAAATGGGAGAAGTTCATGATACAAGCAGGTTCATTTACGAAACTGTCAGATGTCCTAAAAAACATAAGGACATTGAACTAGAGACGGCTATGATTTCTTTTTATTGCGGCGTCCTTTTTTTCGTTTTGCACTTGGCGCATTTTCGTAAAAAGGTTTTTTCTTACGCTTTGCACCAGTGCGGTTCCCATCTTTTTTAGGATCTCCAGTCAAACGAGTTCGGTTATTACTTTTCTTGCCGCTACGTTCTCTCCGGTCTCCACCTTCAATCACTTTTGGTCGATCTGGTGATTTGCGGCTTTTTCTTTTCTTCATCCCAACGATCTCAAAATCAACGGACGCTTCTTCAACATTGACATTCACGACTCGTATGTCCAGTTCGTCACCAATACGAAACACATTGCCACTTCGTTCACCGATCATTGCATAGTGTTTTTGATCATAATGATAGTAGTCATCTGTTAAATAGCTAACATGTACAAGGCCTTCAACAGTATTTTCAAGTTCAACAAACAATCCAAAATTCGTTACACCACTAATCATTCCAGTAAATTCTTCTCCGACCTTGTCTTGCATGTATTGGGCCTTTTTTACATTATCTGTATCCCGTTCTGCATCAACGGCTCTGCGCTCCATATCAGATGCATGGGCCGTTAATCCAGCAGTATCTCCTGCCATTTAGCACGTGTTTTCGCATCGGTTTTTCCTTGAATTAAATACGTACGGATTAAACGGTGAACAAGCAAATCCGGATAGCGACGAATTGGTGATGTGAAATGGGTGTAGAACTCTGCTGATAAACCAAAGTGTCCAATTGAATTCACATCGTATTTCGCTTGCTTCATTGACCGGAGCATCACACGGCTGATAATCGTCTCCTCTGGTTCTCCAGAGATTTCTTTCAGAAGCGATTGTAATGCACGAGGGTGAACCGTATTTGTTGTTCCTCTTACTACATACCCAAATCCAGTTATAAACTCAAGAAACGACTCAAACTTTGCAGCATCAGGATCTTCGTGAATTCTGTAAACAAACGGAAGTTTCATCCAGTGAAAATGCTCTGCGACTGTTTCATTTGCTGCGAGCATAAATTCTTCAATTAACTTTTCTGCAACCGAGCGTTCTCGTAAGACAACATCTTTAGGCGTGCCGTCCTCTTCAACAAGAACTTTTGCTTCTTTAAAGTCAAAATCAATCGCTCCACGTCCGAATCGTTTGCCACGTAGGATCGCGGCTAGCTGCTCCATATCCTCAAACATAGGCACAAGTTCTGCATAACGTTCACGAAGTTCCTCATCTTGTTCCGTTAAAATTTTGTTTACGTCACTATATGTCATACGCTCTGTTGTTTTAATAACACTTTGGTAAATCTCATGATTGACAACTCCACCATTTTCATCAATTTCCATATTGCAGGAAAGTGTTAGGCGATCGACTTTAGGATTCAAGCTACAGATTCCATTCGAAAGACGATGAGGTATCATTGGAATCACTCGATCAACCAAATAAACACTCGTAGCTCGTTCAGATGCATCCTTGTCAATTGGTGAATCCTCTTTTACATAATGGGTGACATCAGCAATATGAACACCTAGCAAATAATTTCCATTAGGTAATTTTTTCACTTGAACGGCATCATCCAAGTCCTTTGCATCCGCTCCATCAATCGTGACAATCACTTCATTTCGCAAATCACGACGATCTTTTAAATCACTCTCTGCAATTGTATCAGGTACGTTTTCTGCTTGGTCAAGCGCTTCTTCAGAGAAACTTTGAGGGATGCTGTATTTATAAATAATTGAAAGAATATCCATGCCTGGATCATTTTTATGACCAAGCACTTCTTTCACTTCAGCTTCTCCACCAAATCTTCCTTCAGGATATTTTGTAATCGTAGCAATCACTTTATGACCATCTGCTGCACCTTTTCCTTTAGAAACAAGGAAATCAGCACTAATGCGCTTATCGTCGGCAACAATCAAGGCATAAGACGGAAATTCTTTATATTCTCCAACGATTTCAGTCAGCTTACGTTCAACGATTCGAATTACTTTTCCTTCCGAGCGTGACCCACTTGAGCGTTCATCAACACGTACAAGAACAATATCCCCGTTCATAGCTCCTGAAAGCGCTCCTTGTGGTACATATACATCCTCATCACCTTCTTCAGGTATAACAAAAGCAAATCCTTTTGCATGTCCTTGTACCCGGCCACGTATTAAATTCATCTTTTCAGGGATACCGTAACGGTTTGTTCTTGTCCGTACAATTTCCCCTTTTTCTTCAAGCTCATTTAAGACTTGAATTAATTCTTTGAATGCGCTACTTGAGCTAATTTCAAACCTTTCTTCTAGTTCTTCAACTGAGATCGGTTTTTTTGCTTCTTCTTCGAAATATGCAAGCACGTCTTCTTTTTTTATCTGTTCAGACATTGTTTCACTCCTTTTTTCTTTTACTGTTAGTTTGACCAATCCAGTTCATTTAAAAACTGTAAAATGTCTTGATGGAGCTGTTCTTTCTCATCTCCGAGGGTAATAACATGAGTTGAATGTTCATACCATTTTATTTCTTTATCATCTGTTTCAATTGCATCGTAAATGATAGATGCGCTTTCTATATCAATCATCTCATCGTGACGAGCTTGGACAACAAAGGATGGTGAGTAAATCAAATCTAACTCACTTCTAACTTCATCCATTAGCTGACGTAATTTATATAGTGGTTCCATTGATGTTTGTTTTAGTTTTGCCAGTTCTCTTTCAATTGTTTCCGAACCCTTCTTTTCCAGGTTTTTGTATTCTTTAGAATAACGCAGAAAACCTTTTTTAATCGCTTCTTCCGTTTTTGGACGTACCGGAGCGCACATAGACACAATTCCCTTAACCGGCTTAGAAAAACCTAATTTTAAAGAAAAAACGCCACCAAGCGATAAACCACACACAGCGATTTCTTCGTAGCCTTCATTTTTTAAATGGTCATATGCCGCTTCGACATCTTCCCACCAGTCTTCTGGGCTATAGGTTACTAATTCTTCTGGTGGTACTCCATGACCACGATACAATGGTGCATGGCTTGTATAGCCTTCTTTTTGCAAAAACGGCCGAGCATCCGCACATCCGCTGTCGTCCCAGTAAAACCGTGCAAAAGCAAAACAGCACGTTTTCCTCCTTCAAATGTAAACGGCTTAGGTGCAACTAATTTCATGATGTTTCGTCCTTTCTAACTCAATCTGAAATGAGGAATGTTTTAATTTCTTCAATCACTTTATCTGTTTCAAGTCCATGGCAAATCATATGTCTGGATCGTTTCATTACTTTCAGCTCTTTTTGTTCAGACTCTATCACGTCATAGAGATGGTAAGCCGATTTAAGTGGAACTAACCCATCTAGCTCCCCTTGTATAATGAGTGTTGGCACATTCACTTTACTAGCATATGGTTTTGTTTTTTGTACAAGTTGTAAGAACTGACCCACGGCAGCAAATGGGGTTTCTCTAAACTTCTGTTCATAAAGTTCGATTAATTGATCTTCCTCTTGGCTCCCAGTTAAATGGTACCTAATTGATCCAAACATATCTTTGAGAAACTGCTTTGGATTCAAATAATGTGCGGCTGCATTAAGTAATACTAATTTATGAATCGGATACCGAGCAGCAATGTAGCTCGCGAGCATACCTCCCATCGAGAAGCCGATCACATAGAGCGTACTACACCTTTTCTCAAGCTCTTCAATTGCCACTTCAACCGTTAGAACCCACTCTTCATAGCTTGCTGACTTTAATTTCGTTAATTCTTCTCCATGGCCTGGCAATAAGGCGTATACACAAGCCAATCTTCAAGCTCTGATAATGCGTTAGATACAGGTTCAACTTCCCAAGGATCTCCAGTAAATCCATGTATACATAAGCAACCGATCAATGAAATTCCCCTCTCTACAATGAATAAAGTGTTGCTAATCGTTCAAACGAACGCATTTTTTCCTTAAAATCATATATATTGCAGAGAACTAGGAATTGATCAGAGCCAATCGTTCCAGATAGCTTATCGAGTTGTTTCTTTACAGTCATAGGAGAGCCAACAATCATCCGCTTTCGGTTCACCTGCATTCGCTCCAGCTCTTTATCTGTCAATCTCTTTGAGGTAGCTCCATTTGGGACTCGGCTATCCAAACCTTTTTCAGTCTGTAAGAGCCACCAGTCTTGGCTTTGGGCAAGCAATTCAGCGTGCTCATCCGTTTCCCCGCAAACAATGAATACAGCAGTAAGTGCCTCTGGTTTATCAAGTAGTCCTTTTTTAAACGAGTTACGATACGCCTCATGCGCCTCTATTCCTCGATCAGGCTTGATAAAATACCCATGAACAAACCCAAGACCTCGGTTACCAGCTTCTATTGCACTGTTTTCTCCTAGACCTAGCACAAACAATTGTGGTGGCTTCTGTGTTTGAGGAGAAGCAGAAATCGTTTGATGCCTTATATTTTGGATCCAATCTACCACGTCATTGACTTTCTGCCAAAACAAATCTAATTCAGGATTTTTTCCATTTGCAAGAGCCTGCCTAATTTTTTCTGTACCACCAGGCGAACGGCCAACCCCTCCATCAACCCTGCCTGGAAACATCGCTTGTAATTGTTTTAATTGGGTTGCCACCTTGTATGCGCTATATTGGGGCAATAAAATGCCGCCTGCACCAACATGAATACGCGTTGTTTGCGCTGCTGCTGCCGCCATCAATAGTTCTGGAGCGCTTGAAGCGAGTCCCTTGGTTCCATGATGCTCTGCAAACCAATATCGTTCATACCCCAGCTTCTCCGCCTTTTGAACCATTTGCATTGTTTGCGCTATCGATTCTTCAGCTGTTTGACCTACTGAAATAGGTACTTGATCTAGAATGCTTAATCGCACGGTCTAATTCACCTCTCCATGCGAGTTTTCCTTTTTTAAAGGCATTTCAAACACCAAAACTTAAAAAAACACCTGGACGTGTCCAGGTGTTTCAGCCTTGCTTTATAAGTAGTACGCATTTGCTCCAGTTAAAATAAAAAACAAAACAGCGAGCACAATCGTTGCACGATGCAAGACTGCATCTAGCCCACGTGCTTTTTGCTTTCCGAGCAACTGTTCAGCTCCCCCGGAAATCGCTCCGGATAAGCCGGAACTACGACCTGGCTGCAACAATACGACAGTTACTAATAAAACAGAAACAATAATTAATGCGATCATTAAAAACAATTGCATGAAAACACCTCCACGAACCATTCAGTATACCTAGTTTAGCACAATGGATGCTCTGAAAACAATAGCTTAGTTTTTCAACAGAGTCAACTTCTCGATCCAATTCATTATTGATGCTTCTGGATCGTTTAATTGATAGCGTACTCCACTTGTTAAATGTGCGTAAGGTGCTTGATCAACTTTCACTTGCTTGACGACAGCATCTATTATAATCATGTCCTGCCTTTGCTCAAAACTTTCTAGCTCCAATTGTATATCATATGCTAGTGGAGCCAGTACGAGAAGTAGTGTTGCTTTTTGTGTACGAACAGCGTTTTTAGCAGTAGTTGTCTGAGGCCATAGCCCAATCCTTAATTTATCTGGATCTATGCACAATACTTCTCCAATACTTAACATTGCTTTATAAGGGTATCCACTTTCCCCAACAGTTATAAAATGCATGGCATCATGTTGTTTTTGTAGTAACTGTTCTCCATCTAGAAACCGAACGACTTCTTTAGGAAGTTGATTCATTTGTCTTGACCTCCTCTTACAAACCGTCCCATCGTTTAGTATTCGGATGGTAGATACCAAATTGGTCCAACGCCCTGTACACTAAATGGTTTACAAGATCATCCATTGTTTCTGGATGATTATAAAACGCTGGAACAGGTGGGAATATCGTTGCTCCCATCCGTGATAATTCAGTCATATTTTCTAAATGTATTGTATTAAAAGGCGTCTCTCTTGTCATTAAGAGCAGTGGCTTTCGTTCCTTTAACATCACATCTGCCGCACGTGAAATTAAATTATCGGCAAGGCCTGTCCGAATGGAAGCCAAAGTCTTCATTGAACAAGGAGTAATGACCATTCCATCAATACGCATAGAGCCACTTGATATTCGAGCCGACTGATCGTTATAGTTGTAAGAGAAATCAGCCAATTGTTCTACTTGCTTAACCGTATAGTTTGTTTCATGGACAATTGTTACCGCAGCCCATTTCGATAAGACAACATGTGTCTCGACTTCCGTCTCTTGTAATGCTTCAAGTAATCTTATTCCAAATATTGCACCAGTTGCACCAGTAATACCTATAATTAACTTCATTTAATTTACTCCTAATTATAAACCATTTTCCCTTCTATTATAACGGTTTAATCACTCTAGCAAAAGGGACAACTTCCGTATACACATCTGGTACAGAAAGGAACGAATCTTCTAAACGTTTATGACTATGGTGAAACTAAATTCTCGCCAATTTATTTTCTCTATTCAAAATTCTTTTTGTTGTATTGCTCGATTTCTGCTGGTGTCAACAGCTTAGTTGCTTCTCCTACTGTTCCACCCCATAGACGCCATATCGCATTATGGTCTTCAACTGCTTGTGAAAAATCTCCATCATTCCATCGTTCTAATATTGTTATGTATAAAGAACCTTCTCCATATGAGTTTTCATTTTCTTTAGCGACTTGAAGTAAGTGGTCAATGCGTTCTTCTGTGAGTTCAATCTTACCCCACTTCTGCTCTGCATACACAAGACCATGTGACATAAAATGAATAGACTCTTGCATTGCGTATTCATCCATCTCAAACGGAAATAACGATAATACATCTTCCCCATTATCGACTTTTAGCACAACTTCATCTTCCTTATTCTCACTGGAGACTGGCTGAATTGTTGATGCCACCTCATCTTGTTCCATATTAGAAGCTGACAGATTCCTTTCTACCAAAAGGTAACTACCAAACCCCACTGCCACAAGTACGATGACAATTACAATTAATATATATAACTTCTTCATTTTCCGTTACTTTAATCCTCCTCTAAAACGAATTCATTGCGTATTTTTTCTATCATTCTCTTCACTATATCATCCATTACCGAAAAATTATATTTATTCAATCGTTTTCTTTATCATTTTCCACTGCAAAAAGAGCCCTCTAGTTTTAAAACTAGAGGCTCTTTTAAACGTTTTACTTGCTCAAGTTATAAAATGACTTAATGCCATTATACTGTGCAAGGTCTGCAAGCTCATCTTCGATGCGAAGAAGCTGGTTGTATTTCGCTACGCGATCTGTACGAGACGGCGCGCCTGTTTTAATTTGTCCAGCATTTGTTGCAACTGCGATGTCAGCAATTGTTGCATCTTCTGTTTCACCAGAGCGGTGAGAGATAACAGCCGTGTAGCCAGCACGTTTTGCCATTTCGATTGCATCAAATGTTTCAGTTAATGTACCGATTTGGTTTACTTTAATCAGGATTGAATTACTGATTCCTTTTTCAATTCCTTCAGACAGCTTTTTCGTGTTCGTTACAAACAAATCATCACCAACAAGTTGAACTTTATCGCCAAGGCGCTCTGTCAACAATTTGTGACCATCCCAGTCATTTTCGTCAAGGCCATCTTCAATTGAGATGATTGGGTATTTAGAAACAAGCTCCGCGTAGAAATCAACCATCTCTTCCGAAGAAAGCACTTTGCCTTCGCCAGAAAGGTGATATTTGCCATCTTCTTTATTAAATAGTTCTGAAGAGGCAACATCCATTGCAAGTTGTACTTGTTCCCCTGGTTTGTAACCAGCTTTTTCAATTGCTTCAATAATCGTAGATAATGCTTCTTCGTTTGAAGAAAGGTTTGGAGCAAATCCGCCTTCGTCACCTACAGCCGTATTGTAGCCTTTTGATTTAAGGACTGATTTTAAGTTATGAAAGATTTCCGCTCCCATACGTAGTGCTTCTTTGAAGCTCTCAGCACCAACGGGCATAACCATAAACTCTTGAATATCAACGTTATTGTCAGCGTGCTCTCCACCATTGATGATGTTCATCATTGGTACTGGAAGTTGCTTCGCGTTGAATCCACCAAGGTAAACGTAAAGTGGGAGATCAAGCGCATTTGCTGCAGCATGAGCTGCCGCCATTGATACGCCTAAGATTGCATTAGCACCAAAGTTCCCTTTGTTTTCTGTACCATCAAGGTCAATCATAAGACGATCGATTCCGATTTGATCAAGAACGTTTTCGCCGATTAATTCTGGTCCAATTTTTTCATTTACATTTTCAACTGCTTTTTCAACGCCTTTACCCATATAGCGGTCGCCACCATCACGAAGCTCTACTGCTTCATATTCACCTGTTGATGCACCACTTGGAACAAGCGCACGGCCCATAATGCCAGATTCAAGATGTACTTCTACCTCTACTGTTGGATTACCACGTGAATCAAGAACTTCGCGTGCGTACACATCAGAAATAATTGTCATACGTATTCACTCCTAGTTACGTTATTTTTTTAATGTTTTTCCAGTCATCTCTTCTGGCTTGTCCGCGCCAAGAAGATCAAGGACTGTTGGTGCAAGGTCTGCTAATATGCCGTCTTCACGGAGAGTTGCTCCTTCTTCCGTCACTATAACAGGAACAATGTTTGTTGTATGAGCAGTCATTGGATTACCTTCAAGTGTCACTACTTCATCTGCGTTTCCATGGTCGCAGTGATAACCGCAGCTCCACCCTTTTGAATAATCGCATCCACAACGCGTCCTAAACATTCATCAACCGCTTCAATCGCTTTTATCGTTGGCTCAAGCATACCTGAATGCCCAACCATATCCGGATTAGCGAAGTTTAAAATGATCGCGTCATGTCTTTCTGCTTCAATATCTTCTACAAGCGCATCCGTTACTTCATATGCACTCATTTCTGGTTTTAAATCATATGTTGCTACTTTTGGTGAATTAATTAAAATCCGATCTTCACCTGGAAACTCTTCTTCACGTCCCCCACTAAAAAAGAAAGTGACGTGTGGGTACTTTTCTGTTTCCGCAATACGGAGCTGAGAATAATTCTGTTGTGAGAGGACTTCTCCCAGCGTATTGTCTAAGTTTGTTGGCTTAAATGCAACAAACCCATCAACCGTCTCACTAAACTTTGTTAGGCATACAAAATGGAGATTTAAAGGTAGCTTCTCTCCTCTGTCAAAACCTCGAAAATCCTTGTTCGTAAATACTTGTGATAATTGAATCGCACGGTCAGGACGGAAGTTACAAAAGATCACGGCATCATCATCTTTAACGGTGGCCACCGGTGTCCCGTCTTCCTCTGTAATCACAGATGGGATAACGAATTCATCGACAATGTCGTTCTTGTAACTATCTTCCACGACCTCTAAACCATTCTTATAACCTGGACCTTCACCATAAACCATTGCACGATATGATTTTTCAACACGATCCCAGCGTTTATCTCGGTCCATCGCATAATAACGTCCATGAACAGTTGCCAGTTTACCAATACCAAGTTCGTCAAACTTCGCTTGCAATCCTTTTAAATACAATTCTGCAGAAGTTGGACCTACGTCTCGGCCATCAAGAAAACCATGGACATAGACTTGCTCTACACCCTGTTGTTTTGCAAGTTCTAGCATTGCATAAATATGATCAATATGACTATGAATACCACCATCTGAAAGCAAACCATAAATGTGCAAAGCGGATTTTTTCTCTTTCACATGATTCATTGCATGTAAGAAGGTTTCATTTTCAAAGAATTCACCTTCTCGAATTGACAAATTCACGCGCGTTAAGCTCTGATATACAATGCGACCAGCGCCAATATTCAAGTGACCTACTTCTGAATTGCCCATTTGACCTTCAGGCAGGCCAACGTATTCGCTGTCTGCTCGAAGACTAGCATGGGGATATGAATTCCAGTAGCGGTCAAAATTCGGTTTTTTTGCATGTGCAACCGCATTGCCTTTTTCTTCTTCACGAAGGCCAAAGCCATCGAGAATGATTAGAGCTACTGGCTTTTTGCTCATTTTGCTGCACCAGCCAATTCTTTAAAGGAATCAGCTTCAAGGCTTGCTCCCCCAACTAACGCACCATCAATGTCAGGTTGCGCCATATATTCCTTAATGTTGGTAGGTTTTACACTTCCACCGTACTGAATGCGAATTGCATCTGCTGCATCTTGAGAGAAATTCTTTGCAACAACGCGACGGACATGTGCACAAGCTTCATTCGCATCTTTTTCGGTTGCTGATTTCCCTGTACCAATTGCCCAAATCGGCTCATAAGCAATAACTGTTTGTTTCACTTGTTCTTCGCTCAAGCCAGCAAGACCTTTTGCTACTTGCTCTTCTACTACAGTTTCCATCTTACCGGATTCGCGTTCTTCATCTGTTTCTCCACAGCACATAATAGGTACAAGGCCATGTGTAAATGCTGAATGAACTTTCTTATTTACTGATTCGTCCGTTTCAGCGAACATTTCACGACGTTCTGAATGTCCAATAATGACATAAGAAACACCTAAATCTTGAAGAGCAACTGGGCTAATTTCTCCAGTAAATGCGCCACTCTCTTCAAAATGCATGTTTTGTGCGCCAACTTTAAGATCAGAATCCTTTGTCGCAGTTACAAGACGTTCTAGAAACAGAGCCGGTGCACATACAACTGTTTCAACAGCTGAACTCACTGGGATGTCTGCCTTTACCGACTCTGCAAATGAAGTCGCTTCACCTAGGGTTTTGTTCATTTTCCAGTTTCCTGCAATGATTGGTTTACGCATTCTTCTTCACCTCAACTTTATTTTATCGTAAATTATAACGCAGCGCTTATTTTTCTGAGAGTGCTACGACACCTGGAAGTTCTTTACCTTCCATAAACTCAAGGCTCGCTCCGCCTCCAGTAGAAATGTGGCTCATTTTATCAGCCATACCAAACTTCTCAACCGCCGCAGCAGAATCTCCACCACCAATGATAGAGTACGTGTCGCTAGAGTCTGCAAGGCTTCACCAACTGCTTTTGTACCATTTGCAAACGTATCTAATTCAAATACGCCCATTGGTCCGTTCCAAATAACTAGTTTAGATTCCTTTAAAACCTTTGCATATGTTGCACGCGTTTTCGGACCAATATCAAGAGCTTCCCAATCAGAAGGAATATCTGTTATTGCTACCTCTTGTGTATTTGCATCGTCAGAAAAATCGTCAGCTACAACAACATCTTCAGGCATATAGAAATTAACACCTTTATCCTCTGCCTTTTTCATAAACGTTTTTGCTAATTCGATTTTATCTTCTTCTAAAAGAGATTTTCCAACCTCATGTCCTTGTGCTTTTACAAATGTATAAGCAAGTCCTCCACCAATAATGAGGTTATCAACCTTTTCTAAAAGGTTATCAATAACACCAATTTTGTCCTTTACTTTTGCACCACCAATTACTGCTGTGAAAGGTCGTTCTGGGTTTTCAAGTGCTTTTCCAAGAACATCTAACTCTTTTTCCATTAGGAATCCAGCAGCTGAAGGGAGGTGATGTGCAATCCCTTCCGTTGATGCATGAGCTCGGTGCGCTGCACCAAACGCATCATTTACATAAATATCAGCAAGGCTAGCGAAAGCTTTTGCTAACTCAGCACCATTCTTTTCTTCGCCTGCATAAAAACGAACGTTTTCAAGCAAAGCCACCTCACCATCTTGAAGCGCTTCGGCAGCTTCTTTTGCAACAGGTCCGTGGGCTTCTTTGACCGCGTGCACCTCTTTGCCTAAAAGTTCGCCAAGACGAGTAGCAACTGGTGCTAGACGTAATTCTTCAACTACTTCGCCTTTTGGACGACCAAGATGGCTGGCAAGTAATACGCGCGCACCTTGTTCGCTTAAGTATTTGATTGTTGGGATTGCCGCTTTTATACGAGTAACGTCAGTAATGACACCATCTTTCATTGGGACATTGAAGTCGACCCGGCAAAATACCGTTTTCCCTTTAAATTCATAATCATGAAGTGTTTTCTTGTTCATCACTTAAAACCTCCTATGGGTCATAAAGACAGCGCAAAGGAGGGAGGCGAATGGCCTTCCTCCTCTTGAGCGTCTATTTAAACTTAAAGTCCTTTACTAGCAATGTAGTCAACAAGATCTACAACACGGTTAGAATAACCAGACTCATTGTCGTACCAAGAGATAACTTTAACCATATTGCCTTCCATAACCATTGTAGAAAGAGCATCAATGGTAGAAGAATGCGGGTTACCATTATAATCTTGAGATACAAGCGGATCTTCAGAGTAACCAAGGATTCCTTTAAGGTCGCCTTCAGCCGCTTCTTTAAGTGCCGCGTTTACTTCTTCAGCCGTTACTTCTTTATCAAGCTCTGCTACTAGGTCAACAAGAGATACGTTTGGAGTAGGAACACGCATTGCTGCACCATTCAATTTACCTTTTAGCTCTGGAAGAACAAGCGCAACTGCTTTTGCTGCTCCAGTAGAAGTTGGGATGATGTTTTCCGCAGCAGCACGCGCACGACGGTAGTCTTTATGCGGAAGGTCAAGGATTTGCTGGTCATTTGTATAAGAATGAACAGTGTTCATTAAACCACGACGGATACCAAACTTGTCGTTAAGCACTTTCGCAAATGGTGACAAGCAATTTGTTGTACAAGATGCATTTGAAATAACGTGGTGGTTATCTGCATCATATTTATCTTCGTTTACACCCATTACCACTGTAATGTCTTCGTCAGAAGCTGGTGCAGAGATGATTACTTTTTTCGCGCCTGCTTCAATGTGCTTTGCAGCATCAGCACGCTTCGTAAAGAAACCAGTTGATTCAACAACTACTTCTACGCCACGGTCTCCCCAACCAATATCAGCAGGGTTACGCTCTGCAGAAACAAAGATTTCTTTGCCATCTACAACAAGAGAATTATCTTTTGTTTCTACTTTTACATCTAATACACCGTGAACAGTGTCATACTTTAAAAGGTGAGCGAGCATGTTTGCATCTGTAAGATCATTGATTGCCACTACCTCTACATTCGGGTTATTTAGCGCCGCACGAAATACGTTACGTCCAATACGACCAAATCCATTAATACCAATTTTTGTTGCCATGATTAATTTCCTCCTAGCAAATTCTTTTATGAAAAAGGCAATGCCTTTTTATCGAGTTTAGTGAATCAATAACTGCTTTGCTGCCGCTTCGTCAGTAACAAGGACATCACTTGGCCGATTCTTCATATAAGCAAGAATCGCATTTGCTTTCGTATGGCCACCAGCAACTGATATGACATGTTTTCCTTCAAGGTCATTCAACTGCAGCCCAATTGTGCGCTGCTTATGAATAATCTCTCCTCCAGAATTAAAATAGTAACCAAACGCTTCTGCTACAGCTTGTTCCCGTTTCAATGTTTCAATAAACGGCTGAGCAGAATCTCGTCTTGCAGCCATACTTTTGGCGTCTCCGATTCCGTGCATCACAATCGAAGTCGAAGTAATCAATTCTAGAATGTCCTTAACAGATGGTTCCAATACAAGCGAATGATACGCTTCTTCACTTAATTGGTCTGGCACATGAAGCAAGCGGTACGAAGCTCCAGTGCGCCTCGCAAATTCAGCGCTAATGGTATTCGCTTGTATTTCCACTTTTTCTCCCAATCCGCCTCGGGCTGGGACAAATATTGTGCTAGCAAGCGTTTCATCAGGGTTGCCATGCCTGCAACTGCAGCAAGTGTTGTTCCACCCATAACAGCAAGAACATCATTTGCCTGGACAACTCGTTTTAATTCATTCACGCAAGCACGCCCAAGGTCTTGCTTTACCCATTCCTCTTTGTCACTGTCTCCAGCTACAACAATTGCTTGGGATACACCAAGCTTTTGTTTTAATCGTTCCTCAAGTGAGTGAAGTCCAAGCAATTCAGACATCATACCTTCCAACTCAAGGAAGACCGTTTCGCCAACAGCGGTCATCGTCATGCCCGCTGTTGTTAAATCAATCAATCCTTGCTCTTTCAGCAGGGTGACTTCTCCACGAACAATCCGTTCAGAAGTTTGCAGATTCGTCGCGAGCGTCCTGCGGCCTATGGGCTGCATAAGACGAATATATTGCAGCAGACGGTAACGCTTTGCCATTGTATCCATTAATTCTGGTACAAGCTGCTTTTGCAAATCTAAAAGCGTACGCATGAACACCCCCCTTTTAATTACCGGGACAAAAAATGTCCACCTGTGGCAAATTTTGTCCCGGTTAGAGCAAAAAAATTCACCTACACTTGTATTGTAACAAGGAAGTGAATTGGAGACAAGTTAAAAGCTATTGATTTCTTTTTGATATTTAATTGCTTGCTCTAGTTTTATCTTATTCAATTGACCGTAATCTGCTTCAATACCATTGATCCTAACAACGGGTATTTTCAACTGATACAGCTCCAGCAAATAGTCATCTTTATAGATATCATAGCATTCAATCGTAAAACGATACGTATCCGCTAGCTCACTAAGCGCCTCAAAACCTTTGTCACATAAAGGGCACCCTGATTTGGTAAAAAATTCAACTTTCATGATAAAACCCTTTCACCGTATCTCTTCCTTTTCGCTGAAGACAAAATTCCTAATTCATCCCGGTATTTCGCAATCACACGTCGAGACAAAGAAATCTGTTTATCTTGTTTTAATCGTTCAACTAATTTTTGATCAGATAAAGGCTTCTGTTTATCTTCTGCGTTGATTAGTTCTTTCAACCATGACTTCACAGATTGATTGGTCAATGCTGCATTTGTTTTGGAGATATTTGCAGTGAACAGCGTTTTTAATTCAATCAAACCTTTTGGCGTTTGCGCATATTTATGTGCTGTTGCACGGCTGACGGTTGATTCGTGAATTTCCAGCTCTTGTGCTACATCAAATAAAGTTAAAGGCTTTAAAGAACCATCCCGAGAAAACAAATAATCACGTTGAACATTTGCGAGTACTTCCGTTACGCGCAAAATCGTTTGTTGTCGTTGCTCTAAGCTTTTTTTTAGCCAATCCACATGTTGTCCTTTTTGTTTTGCATATTGTTTCGTTTCACCTTGCGCTTCAAGCAACCTCTTATATTCTTCTTGAATTCTAATTGAAGGTAATACATCGCTGTTTAAATAAACGATTACTTCGCTAGAATGTTCAGTTATATAAACATCCGGGACTGCATAAACTGTTGGCTCTTGATAAAAAGCGAGTCCGGGCCTTGGATCCATTTGTTTTATTTGGTCATAAATCAATTGAATCTCTTGAATGTTTACATCAAATTTCTTTGCAAGTTGCTTCCACTTCCTAGCGGCAAGAGCTTTTATTTCAGTAAATGCCATTTCCGCAGCGAGTGGGTGAACATCACTATGTTTTTTCAATTGCAAAGCGATACATTCACCGAGACAACGAGCGCCAACTCCAGATGGTTCAAGTGTTTGCAAAAGATGAAGCAGACGTTCGCCAGCTTCCTCACCAATTCCTAACACAGTGCAAATGTGCTCAATTGGATCACTCAAGTAACCGTCTTCCCTTAAACTATCAATTAAGTAATGGAGATGCTGTATGGTAGTTTGCGAGAGTCCATTCATACCCACTAGTTGACTGCGCAAGTGGTGGTTCAACGTATAAACTTCTGTTGATAGATTTTCCAAGGCAGCATGTTTTTCATCACTTGACATTGATGGTGTAGACCGAATGATTCCATCGTTTTTCTGCCGAGCTGGCTCACTTAATTCCAGCAAGGGGTTTTCTAGAGCCTGTTCTTCTAAATAAGAGCAAACATCCACCGTGGAATACTGAAGCAAGTAAATGGCTTGCCGCAATTCTTGCGTCATCACTAAATTGGTTGTCTGCTTCTGGTAAAGACCAATCTCCATACTCAATCCCTCCTACTTTCATCATAGCATAAAAAAGAAAATATCACGATGGTAACGCTTTCTTTTTTGTTTAATCTTTCTTTTCTTTCTTCCTTACTTCCCCTTTTTGAGGTTTACATCTTTTTATTTTAGGCTATCCTGAAAGCAGGGCATTTTTGAATAGGTATGGAATACTAATGCAAAACACGTAAAAGTTCAATGCGGATAATTTGACCTTCATTGACCTTTAGAGTATGATGACTACATAGTAAGCAGTTTACTAAAGCTTTTAAGCCAATATGACATTAGGAGGAATCCATTTTGAATTTAATTCCTACAGTAATTGAACAGACAAACCGCGGCGAACGTGCTTATGACATTTATTCCCGCTTGTTAAAAGACCGGATTATCATGCTAGGGAGTGGCATCGATGACAATGTTGCCAATTCAATTGTTGCACAGTTGCTATTCCTGCAAGCAGAAGACCCTGAAAAAGATATCTCTCTTTACATTAACTCTCCAGGTGGATCAATTACGGCTGGGATGGCAATTTATGATACGATGCAATTTATTAAACCTGATGTATCAACCATATGTATCGGTATGGCTGCATCAATGGGGGCATTCTTACTTACAGCTGGAGCGAAAGGCAAAAGAATGGCGTTACCAAATAGTGAAGTGATGATCCATCAACGCTTGGTGGCATGCAAGGTCAAGCGGCCGATATGGAAATTCACGCTCGTCGCATCATTGAAATGCGTCAAAAGCTAAATGAGATTATGGCAGAACGTTCTGGCCAGCCTTATGAACGCGTTGCTAAAGACACAGATCGTGATAACTTCATGACTGCCGAACAGGCAAAAGATTATGGCTTAATTGACAAAGTCATTGAAACATCATCTAAATAAATGAACATAGCCTCCGCGTACAATACGTGGAGGCTTTTTCTATTTGCGGCGAATTCCTATGCCTTTTCCAGCTAAGACTGGAGAATCTTCTAACAGAGGAAGCATGGCGATTTGATTGGCAATTACCTCAGGGAAAGGAGCTGCTTTTCTTGTTTGTTCGTTAACTCCCATTAGCAGCTGTTCACTAGTTGCCGCCAGGGTGTGTTCTTCTGTTTTCATTCCAGCCCAAACATGAAGCCGTTTTTCGTCAACATCCAACAAACTTACCTCAATAACAAATGGTTTACCGGCATGCACTTCGGATATATAACGAATATGTGCCTCTAAAGTGTAGATCGTATAACTTGTTTTGACAATCGACGACACTCCTAGACCAAGTTCATTTAACCATTCGCCTATAGCCACACTAAATACTTTTGCATACTCAGCATCATTCATATGCCCGTTATAATCAATCCACTCATCTTTTACCAATCAACTTTCATGGCCAGCCTCCTAACAGTAACTCTATTTTTATCTAAAAAATTGAATCGACAAAGGGATAACATATTCTTCGCCAGCGTAGCTTTTACTGCACCTACAATAGTAAAGATAAAAATGGCTAATCCTAGCAATGGTAATAAGATCAAACCTATAATAACCACAGTTAATATAGCTGCCACAAAAGAATAAATAGCATACGAAAGTAAAAAATTAAAATATTGCTTTCCGTGAAAATCAACAAACGATGATTCTTTTCTTACAAGTAGCCAAATCAATAACGGCGCTAAAATCGGAGCAAAAAAACTCAGCAAATAAATTAGCATTGCTGGAATATGTCCATCTGGTTCCTGTTCTTCTTGATAATCAATGATGTCATCTTTTACCACAACGAACGCCTCCTTTGAACTCTTTTATCTACTTACGTTCTTTCGCTTCTTATGGTTGCAAAAATAAAAAGAAAAACATAACGATAAT
>BAXC01000041.1 GCA_001310375.1 Bacillus sp. JCM 19041
AAAAAGAAGTGAACACGCATTAAAGATATTGACTTCCAATTTAGACAGAGGAGGGTGAATGTGAATAAAGAGCAGTGGCAGGCGATCAGTCAAAATGATAAGAAGTATGATGGGCATTTCTATTATGCACTTACGACGACGAGAACCGTCTGTCGACCATCGTGTACCTCGCGAACACCTAATCCTAAACACGTCCGTATTTATGGTGGTGTGGAATTGGCGATTCAAGAGGGGTTTAGACCGTGTAATCGATGCAAACCGATTCAATTTGATTGGGAAGGTTATCAAGAAAACGTTGCAAAAAATGCGAAGAACTATATTCGTAGACATTATAAGGAAAAGATTGATTTACACGTATTAAGCAGCGCTTTAAAAAAGAATTCATATTACATTCAGAGAAGTTTTAAAAAGGTTGTCGGGACGACGCCCCTGAAATACCTACATTCATTACGAATGGAAGAAGCAAAGTCTCTCCTCCAAGTAAAAGAGTTATCGATTACAGAGATTGCATTGGAAGTTGGCTATAACGATAGCACTCAATCGCAACGAAATTTAAGCAAATGCAAGGAATGACACCTACGGCTTATCGAAAATTGATGGAGTAAACGCGGATTTGCCTATTACGATTACTAGACAACATATTTCGAATAACGAACCCTGAAACAGTAGTAGGTTTTTTAATGATATACCATGTAAGGAATGAATAACCAAAAATGAAACATTATAAAGATTCATCCGTATAAAAACAAGTAGAGAGGGATTGGATGCCTAAGATTCTCAAAACAATGTTGTCATGGATTATACTATTCCCGTTATTAACGACGATCCTGTTAATAGGAATAGATTATGTAAGGGGCGAAGCCGGTGGACTAACTTCCTACTTACCATATTTAGTAGGGTTTGCAGTAAGTGGTATAGCAACTTACCGAAGTATATATCTTCAATAGGATCAGAGGGAGGCATTGTCTCAACAGCAAAGGAATCAATGATATTTCTAAAGGCTTTTATAAATGGACATGTATTCCCGAAAGAATATTTTAATGAGCTCCAGGATTGGAAGATTCTGTTTTCCCCAGGCGTATTCTATATGGTGTTGGCATAGCAAGGCAGTCTTTATCTTTGAAAAATTAAAAAGTGGATTAATTGGACTTTGGGGACAAACAGGTGCTTTTTCATTCTACCATCCAGTAACCGATCTGTACTTTACAGGTACGACGAATCAGTTTATGGGCAAAATGTCGCAGCAAAGATGATGATAAAGATAATCAAAAATGTATAAAAGCTAAGTTCATTTATAAAAAAGGAGGTTCTTAATTGGTAAAGCCAAATATCCTTGTTACACCTTTACAATCTAATTTTGATGAGGAGATAGATATCGTTGTCAGTGGATGTGACCCTGGCGATGAGGTAACTTTAAAGGCATCTTTATATGATGACCGTAACGAATTATATATGTCAGAAGCGACATTTAAGGTAAATCAGAATGGCGAAGTAGATCTGGCTAAAGAATCACCAATTGCAGGAACTTATGCAGGCGTGGATAGGAATGGTATTTTCTGGTCAGCGATACATAAAAAGAAAAAGTACGATGACTATTTTCTTAAATCAAATACGAATGAATTAAAGGTTTTGCTTCAATTGTACATACAAAATGAATTCGTTGATGAGTTCAAATCATTCGTTTCTTTTATCAAGAACAGGTAAAGATAACTCGAATAAAAGAAAAGAATACGGTTGGAACGTTATACCAACCAAAATTAAGTGGTCATTATCCTAATGTCATATTGTTGGCAGGATCAGATGGAGGACAGCTTGGCCCCGCGGCTTCTTTATTAGCCTCAAAAGTATAATGTTTTTGATCTTGCTTATTTTAATCAAGAAGGTGTGCCAAGTGATCTTGAGAGTATTCCCTTGGAATACTTTTATCATTCGATTCAACTGCTAAAGAAGCTTACAAATAATGATGAAAAGTTGACACTTATTGGGTATTCAAGGGGAGCTGAGTTAGCACTTTTATTAGCATCTGAATATGACGAATTTTGTGCGGTCATTGCCGGTGCCCCGGGGGCTTACATAACGTCTGGTTTGAAAAATTCTATTTATGCACCGATTCCTTCTTGGACGCTTAATGATGAGGCTAAGCCTTACCTCAAATTCCAGCATCGACCTCGTAATATGTTCCCTCTTCTTAAGCAATGGATCTTGAGAAGGCCGGCATCTTTTTTTGGTATTTGGGATGATAGTCTAAAGAAATTAGATAAGTTGGAAGACACAAGAATAAAAGTAGAACAAATCCAAGCACCCGTTTTACTCGTTTCAGGAGACAGAGATCAGATATGGCCAGCTTCCAATTTTGCAAACGTTATTCAAGCGAAATTAAACGATGTAGAACATTTACGATATGAAAAAGGTGGTCACTTCATCGCTTTTCCATATGCATTGCCTCATTTGCCGTCTAACATCTATGAGCATGTAGGCGGGGGTATGATTATGGATAGTGGAGGAACAAAAGAAGCAAATGCTTCTGCCGCTAAACATTCCTGGCCACTTATCTCTGGGTTTATTGAAAAACATTCATTATCTTGATGAATGAGGATCTATCGTTTAGATATGGACATTCATAGGTGTATTTATTCATCGAGTAACGGAGACTTTTCTTTAATAAGGGAAGTCTTTTTTTGTGTCGTTAAAAGGGCAGATTAGTTGAAGAGAGTTTGCCTGTAATATAGGGAAGAAGATATAATATAGGGAATCTTTTCGGGGAGGATTTTTGATGAATCCAAATATAAATATTGTTACTATTCCAGTTGAAGATCTTAGCGTTTCTAAGAAGTTTTATATAGAGGTTTTTAATTTATCAGATGAAAGTGTTTCCGTAGGAGAAGATCATATTGCTCTTTTCCTTGATGGCGATATGTCGTTAGTGGTATTTGAGCTTCGAGCTTTTGCAGAAATGATAGGGCAAAAGCTTGAAGATATTTCAACATCCGTAATATTGACTTATAAAGTGAAAAATGCAGAAGCAGTAGATAGTGTTTTAGCGAAAGTAGAGCAGGCGAAAGGGTACATTTATCAAAAGGGAACTTCAGATGAATATAGTTATTCAGGAACCTTTAAAGATCCAGATAGACATATGTGGGAAGTGATTTCTTGGAACGAGTAAATACATTGAACAAACGGGGGGAATACTTGGACAACGGTATTGCCCCTTACATCTGCTGATAAAGGGGCGATTGGAAATACGTACACCTTGGGTAATAATAGTTATCTATAATTATTTACAATTACTTTAAGCATGATTATAGTTGCTTTGGCTGTTATCTAATAAAACCAACAAATCTGAACAATGTTTATCGGGTCACCTAATGTTTCCATAGATTCAAAAACGTAGTGGGTGATTTTCATCAATTGTTTCTATCAATTGATCTGTCGACACAATCGTCGCAAATTCATCATGCAACGTTGCTAAGGAAATCGCATGAATGGTGTCTGGATCAATGTAATTTCCTTTATGATCGTATATGCCAAAGGCAGCCGTAGCATCTGAAAGTAAGATGGTGTTAAATCCTAAATTACTGCTCATTCTTGTTGTTGTCGATACACAATGAGGTGTCGTTAAGCCAGTAATAACAACCGTTGTTAGTTGAAGTTCTTTAAGGTAGCTCTCTAAATTGGTACCAATAAAAGCGCTGTTCTCTTTCTTCGTGATGATTTTCTCGTCAGGAAAGGGAACGACGATTTCTTTGCATTCGAATCCATCATGTTCTGGATGGAACAACGAATCAACCTTGTCTGATAGGTGCTTGATATGAATAACTGTTTGTTGCTGCTGTCTCCAGCGCTTTACTAGTTTCGCTATATTTGATTCTGCGTGAAGGTTATTGCGCTCACCCCATTTCGGGTCGTTAAACGCCTTTTGCACATCAATCACTACTAATGCGGTTTGATTTAAGTCAATTAATTTATTGTCCATCGTTACCTGTATTGATGATGAGTCGGTTCAAATAAGCGTTTGCGTGAGTGTCTGACGACGGAAAAATGGTCGACATTGTAATGTCCATGAAGAACTTCATTATGGTGAGCGATGATGTTTTTGGCAGACAAGTTGTTTGAATCTGTCGTCGAATGCCCATCCTCCACAAGTGTGACGTCAAAGGAATGTACCGTAGCTGTTCTAACTGCAGTATCAATACAATGTTCTGTTTTACATCCCGTGATAACCAAATGGTCAATTTCACTTTCATTTAAAACGTCAAGTAATCCCGTTTTGTAGAATGAATTTGTCGCTGCTTTATTAATAAATGTCACTCGGTTCTCTGGAACATGTATCTTGTTATGGACTTGGAAACCAGGTCCTTCCCCATTTGCGACATCCACATCTCTGACAAAGATGATGAGCGCTTTTTCTGCTAGTGCTTGTTCAATAACGCTGTTAATTGTCGCAATTAAGTTCTCCTTTTCAAAAACGACCTGTTCTTCCTCATTTCCATCAATTAACTCCTGTTGTGCATCAATGACTACTAAAGCTTGATTCAATGACATTCCTCTTTTCATGTTTAATCGAACTCTACTATTTACGAACAGCGGGCTTGGGGCGTCTAACAAGTTCTCCGGTGCAATTTGGACAAATGAAATGCATTTCATTCGCACAAGAGAAACAGAAGGTGCACTCATGTATACAAATATAAGAATCACTTATAGCTAAGGTCGCTGTTTGGCACCTTTCGCAATTCGATCTCATTTCTAAGCCTATTTTAAGCCCTCCTCATGTATTTAACTAAAATCCTTTTGAAGATCGTACATAAGATAGATGAAATTAAATAAGGTTATAGTTCACGTCTGTATTCTAAATCAACGGCCCGAGGCTCTTCTTTAATATCTTTTGATTGAATTTCTTTTTGAAAAATAAAATTGCGAGCCTCATAAAAGGGTATCCCCTTCATGTTGCCTTTTTGAACAGTAACATGCTGCTCCTTAGCACCATATTCAATCTGTTGATCTGTTATTGCTTGTAAAAGCTTTGTACCGATGCCTTCATTCCTTCTTAGAGGATTTAAGTAAAGAACGTATAGCCAACTTGTTTTTTCGTCTGTCATACCTCCTCCTCCAGCTCCAACAACTTCATCATTTTCGATTGCAACAAAATAGCCGCCCCAAGAAGGGCCGGAGTGAGACACTTCCTTTTTCACGCGATCTGCATTGTAAAATGCTTTACACCTTGCCTCAATATAACTGTCAGATAACAATCCTTTTGACACGTCTTGATAACCAGCTCTACACACAGAGATAATGCCATCAACATGCCTTTCATTCGCCATTTGGATGCGAACCATTTATATCAACCCTCACAATTTATTTAAACGTTATATTCTTCTTTATAAGAAGTGGAAATTCCTTCTTATCGTTTGCAATGAAGCTATTCTTCTTGTGCAAGAAAATAAAATCTATTTTACACAACTAGAAGGGGTAGTATTTGAAAAAGGACTCTATCTGATTATGTCGAATGAAAGAGAGAGGAAATCAGAATAAATTGGAGGTTCTAATGGGTGAACTTGAATTTATACAAAAGCGAATGAAGGCCTTCGAAAGACACGGGAATTCTTTAGCGGGAGCAAAAGTGTATTATCGTGAAGATTGGGACGCTTATTATTTTGATTTATCTGGGAAGCAATTCGGGATAATGAGTCCTAAAGCGAGTAAAGAAGCGTTAATTACCTTAAAAAATCTACCAGAGAAAAATGAAGAGCTAAGAGAAATATACAAAGATGTTATCCCTGGTTATTATGCAAACAAACAACACTGGAATTCGATCATGCTTCATACATCAGAGCTTAGTGATGAACAGATTCAAAAATTAATCATGATATCTTACGAATTAGTACTGAAAAAATTACCTCTCAAGGAGCGGAAAAGAATCAGTGAGTTGGACAAATAGACTGCGAGGTACTCAACTAACATAAAATAGGAGAGGGCGAATGAATCACCATAAATTTGATGAGTTTATTAAAATAGCAAAAAAACTAAATAATCATCATATTATTCCTTTGTTAATGGGTTCCGTTGGTTTAGAGATCGTTACAGGAACGAGTTGGGATGCCCAAGATTTAGATATTCATGTGCCAGGTGATAAAAGAGGATGGGAAGTGCCACCTGAACGATCGATAGACAACTGGAAAGATATTGTAAACATTATGAATGCAATGGACTATCGCTTGATTGATTTGCATGAACATGAATTTATGAAGAATGGATTATCAGTGAATTTGGAATCATTGATACGCTCCCAGTTTTCGCTGGCGTACAACTAAAGGATTTAGAAATGTTTCAAAAGGGAGATGCAAACTATTACTTGCTAAACCCAGAGCAATATTTATGCGTTTACGAGTCTTCCATGAAAGATAGTTATCGAGCAGATAAAAATAATCATAAGGATCGTAAAAAAATAGAGTACTTGAGAAGCATCATATGAAATGTTTAATCGTAAAATTAATGGAGGTGGTTACATGGATATCTTTACTGATATTTTTTTTGCTGTTTCTCCAGTTATAATCATGGCCTCCTTAGGTATAGCAGCTATTGCGTTCACTGTTGTAAAAACACAAGATGGAAAAATGAAAGAACTAGAGCGTCGAATCGAAAAGTTAGAAAGGAAATGAGCCTTATTCAGGCTCTTTTTTTATAATTGATTATACTGATGAAATGATATTCTAATATAGAAAACCCTTTACCATTCTATTAAACTATTTAAGATAGAATGGAAAAGATCTTGATTTGGAGGATGACAATGAAAAAAATGAATGTTTTATCGACCATTGCCCTTAGTAGTGTGTTACTAGTGGCATGTGGTTCAAATGATGAAGGGACGAATGAATCTGAAGCGCTTCCAGAAGAAGTGGAACAGCAACCCGAAGATGATTCAACCGATGAGCAAGCCAGTGGTGAAATAGCGTCAGAACATATGAATCATCTGGTTTCCGAGATTGGGCAAAGAGTCGCTGCTTCGGAAGAGGAGCGTCTGGCAGGTCAATATGTAAAAGCGCAATTTGAACAATTAGATTTAGAGACGGACGTACAATTCTTTACATATACGCCAGATGAGTCCGACGAATCGTTTGAGTCGGAGAATATTATTGGTTATAAGCCAGGTGAATCGGAACAAGAAATTATTGTAGGAGCTCATTATGACTCTGTATCTGAAGGTTTGGGTGCAGATGACAACGCTTCCGGAGTTGGAGTGATGTTAGAAGCAGCGGAACGGTTGCAAGACATTCAAACTCCTTATTCCATTGTTTTTATTGGGTTTGGCGCTGAAGAAGTTGGGCTACAAGGCTCAAATCACTATGTAAATGAGATGTCAGACGATGAGATTGAAAACACGGTTGGTATGATTAATCTCGATAGTTTAATCGCTGGCGATAAGATGTATGTTCATGGAAGTGAAGGCGAAGACGGCTTTATCCGTGACTTAGCGTTAGAAATAGCGGATGAACAAGGGTTAGACCTTGAAGTGAACCCAGGCTTAAACCCTGATTACCCGGAAGGCACAACAGGTGATTGGAGTGACCACGCTCCGTTTAATCAAGCTGGAATCCCTTACGCTTATTTTGAAGCGACAAACTGGGAAATTGATGAGTTAGATGGCTATACACAAACAGAAGACCACGGTAGTATTTGGCATACAGAAGAAGATACATTGGAAGCAATTGACGAGAAATTTCCTGGACGAGTGGAGGAACGACTGTCTACATTTAGCACTTTGTTAACAGAGGTATTGAAGTCAGTAGACTAAGCGGGGATTCATAGAGTGAGTGAAGCCTGTCGAAACTGTCTCGTCAAAACGAGTTGGTCGACAGGCTTTTTTTAAACGGCCGATGTGAAGGGGCCAGTCTATTCGTTTTACAGCCCTTGAGAAAACGGCATTAAGCATTAAAGGATGGGGACGTTCTTCCCCTTTTTTGTTGTTTTATGTGCCGGTTTTCTTTTAAGGTGTGTATCAAAACGATTGGAAAGTAGGGCGTAACCTTAGTAGATGCACGTTATCCCTTTACCGTGAACACGTTCCTTCTTTTTCATAGCCAAGTTTTTGGTAATAGTCATCAACATCGGATAAAACAAAAACGGTATGTTCGGGGTAGTCTTCGTAGATGCATTCCATTAATTGTTTGCCTATTCCTTTCCCGCGAGATTGTTTATGAACAAGCAAATCGCAAACGTAAATATGAAATTCGCCATCAACAACGGAACGCGAATAGCCACATAATGTCTCTCCTTCATATGCGACAAATGTAAGTGAGCGCTCCAAGGTACGTTTAAACTTTGTTGCGCCATCATCAGTTAAGTAATCTTTCCATTCATCTCCTTCAGATGAAAGTAAGGCAAATAGTGAAGACTCATCACTTGCTGTATATGTTCTTATATTCATTTCTTTGCTCCTTCCAGACTCGTTGTTTCCCGTATTCTCATTAAAACGACGATCCTTCTTTGTTGATGAAGATGAGACCTTTCTTTCATTTCTTTCATTGTAAAGCCTATCATGAATCAATGTATAGTCCGGAGGGCGGGGTACCGTCCAGAATATGGTAGGATAATTGAAAAGAAGGGAGTGGAATAGTTATGGACTTATCATTCATGCTGAATCTTGTTCTTTTCATGATTGTCTTATCCAATTACATCATTCATCTTCTTTTAAAAAATGAAGTTGGGAAGAATATGCTTCGTGTGATTAGCGGTTTAGTCATCATGCCAGGAATCCCTATTCTCTGGATTATGACGTATGATGATTCAAATACCTTTATATCTTTTTATCTGCCACTACTAGTAACGATCCTGGTGATCGGGTTCTTTATAGATGGTCTTGTTCGATTGAGCATCGGTTTTTACAGGAGTAAGAAATAGACTAATTTTTTAAAAAGCGTCATCATCCAGTATGTAACTGATCGGGGCGAAGGGAGACAACATGGAAATCATCATCAATAGTCCATTGCAACCATCCCTATGTAGGCAATCAATTAATGTTCAAGGTGAGGTTAGTGGGTATTTATTTATTATTGACTTGGAGTTAACTCCATCTGTCATAATAGCGGTATCAGGAGGTGAGCTGTCGGGTTGAATGCCCTGAGCACTGGGCTGGTTTCTTTGAGAAAAAGTGTCAGGAATTATTCAGAGAAGCCCGGATGGAAGTCGTAGCAAGATAAGACAGCAAGTGTCGTTTTTTGAATAGTTGATAAGTTTCTCGAGAAAGGAGAATGATAATGGATATTCGTTCACTAGGAAAAACGGGATTACAGGTGACAAATCTTTGTTAGGTACGATGACATTTGGCAATCAGGCTGACAAAAATACCTCCTTTAAAATACTCGATACAGCGTTTGATGCTGGTGTGAATTTTATAGATACTTCTGACGTGTACCCAATTGGTAGGGCATCCTATGACATTGCAGGTGCAACGGAGTCTATTATCGGTGAATGGCTGCACGGTAAACGAGACAAAGTGGTTCTCGCAACAAAATGCTTTGGCGCGATGGCTCCTGGACCAAATGATCGTGGGCTGAGTAGGAAACACATCATAACCGCTGTTGAGGACAGTCTTCGCCGCTTAAAAACGGACTATCTCGATCTGTATCAGGCGCATCAATTTGACCCAAATACGCCTATGGATGAAACATTGCGGGCATTTGACGATCTTGTTACTCAAGGAAAGGTACGCTATATCGGTGTATCAAATTGGCGTGCATGGCAAGTCGCTAAAGCAACGGGAATTACGAAAAGGAAAAATTACGCACCAATTGCAAGCGTTCAGCCGCGGTATAACTTGTTATTTAGGATGATTGAAGACGACTTGGTTCCGATGGTACTCGACGAGGGAATTGGTGTCATGAGTTATAACCCACTCGCAGGTGGTATGTTAACAGGACGCTATAAGAAAAATGCGACGATCGAAGAGGGGACTCGTTTCGGACTTGGGAATAATGCAGGAGTACATTATCAGGAGCGCTATTGGCAAAAAGCGACGTTTGAAGCTGTTGAACAGTACCAAGCTTGGTGCCAGGACCGTGGGTTTGATCCCGTCACAACGGCAGTGCGATGGGTCACACAACAACCGGCTATTACTTCTACGATCATCGGGGCAAGTCACCCTGATCAATTGGAAGCAAGCTTGCGTGCTGTTGAGATGGATATATTAACAGAACAAGAGTTGGAGTGGCTAGATAAGCTGTGGTTCTCATTGCCTCGCCGCCGTGAATTTAGTTGAACTGAGTTTGGAAAAGTTGTTTAATCAGTTTAAATCGCTTTTTTAAGATTTCTCGTTTTAATTAGCACGGTATAAATCATGTATTGGACTCAAGTAATCGGGCGCATTCCAAAAAGGAAGCGCTCTTTTTAGGTAGAGTCAACTGCAGAATTAGTGGAGGGAATTCAGTAGTAACCAGCTCTTGGGTATGAGTAGCTCGTTTCAGCTTAAGCATTTGGAAAAAGTACATCAAATTCCTCAATGGCATTTTTGAGTTCTTGTTCAGATAATGAGTTCAAATGTTCAGCAATCCTACTACGTCGTTTGCTTGCTTCTCGAAAACTAGATTTGTTAGGCGAGTGACTTTATTAGCGATTGGGTCGATATGAAATTGTTGTACCCAATTTTTCTTTTTCATCTGTTTAACCACCTTTTTTTAATAGAGTGGTCATTTCAAAGATTTATATACCATTTTGAAGATAGATTTATAGGATTTGGGTTAGAAATTTTAATCCAAAAAGGGTTTACGTTTTTTTGAGTTTGTGTAATATTCTGTCATTGTGGCTACTATGCTTTTTCATTTAGACGTTTAAGGTATGACGACTTTTTATAATGAGCGAGTAGAAGTTAAATGAAACGTATGATATTCAAGTAAGATCAATGGGAGCGTTTGAATCGGATGTTTACCGTGAAGCGGCAGCAGTTTTTGTTGATGGGTACGAGAAAGAATTAGAATTTCTCTCTAAGGATCGAGAGCGTTTGATTGATGCATTTGCACAAATGATTTGTCCTGATGTTTTTTATCTCGCTGTATTGGATCGCGAAATCGTCGGAATCCTCGCCTGTTCTAATAATCAGAAGCGAGCACTAACAATTGATCAGACCATATTGAGGAAATCCTTTGGCTATATGAAAGGGACCATGCTTATCAGTTTATGAAGAAAGAATTTAATAACAAATTACCTTACCGAGATATACAGGGTATATTGAATGTGTTGCTACAGCAGTTAAAGCAAGGGGAAAAGGGGTATCAACCATTCTGTTTCGTTATGTTATAGAGAATGCCACGTATCAACGCTATTTTAGAAGTTGTAGATACGAATGAAAGTGCCTATCGCTTATATAGAAAGCTGGGTTTTTTAGAGTTAGAACGGAAAAAAGAAAGGTTCTCAAAGCTAAAAGGCTTTAAGGAAAGAATTTATATGGAATTATCAGCTCAAAAGTCTATTAAAATGTAATAGGTCACTCTTGTGTGTAAAACGACAGGTTGTAGGCACCATGTATTTTGATGACTTTATTGACGCCTTACGATTTACTTGGCTATCTCCTTCAAGCACTAGTCACTATAAAAGTCACTCGATCATGCATGATAGAGTGACCTTTTATACAAATATGGACATTAGGAGCTTAAATCACTTATTCACTTTCAATTAATTGGTTGAAGTCATCTAACAGGTTCGTATATTTCTCCACATCATCTAGTATACCTGATTCATTAAGCAGTTCTGTGTTAAACTCACCGTCTTCAATTCCAGCCAAGTACATATCAATTCCTTGTTCAAGCGTGTCATTGTAAGCTAGCGCTTCGTTATGAACGTCTTCCAACATTTCTGGAGGCGTTAACTCATTAAACGTGTCGATATTAGTCTTCATCGCTGTTAATGATTCTTCTAATTGAATACGTGCCTCTTTATCTGTAATCGCCGTTTCAGTCAGTGCAGGAACGTCACTCGCAAATTGCTGGACGTCTGTCACATAATCAGTTGCAGCTGGAACGTAATCCAATCCATTTGAAAACTCATCCAAGGCAGAACAGCCTGTAGTAACCAATACAAATGGGAAAAGCAAAGCAATGATTGTTTTTTTCATTTAACTCGCTCCTTTAGTGTTTTAACCATTTTATTATAACCTGGTTTTTCTCCTAGTCAATCAGAGGCACTATGGGTAGTATAGAACTGAAGAACCATGTATGAAGTGTAACCAGTATCATCATTACTTACTCTCATTTATTTGATAAATCAAAATAAATGTTTTACTTAAATCAAAGAATGAGATAAGATAAAAAGCAATTCCATATAAAAGGCAATGAAGAGAAGAGTAGGCATTTGAACGATCTACAGAGACCTCCGGTAGCTGAGAAGGAGGGTGAGAGAGGATGCTGAACCAAGGCTCGGAGCTGTGCACCGGAATTATGTGATACATAAGGATGGGGCAACGGGTTCTCCCGTTATAGAGATAGAGTATCGCAGGCGTTTGTTGCCATGCCGTACTTGATGAGGCTTCTTTAGCAATAAAGAGGCAAAATGGGGTGGCACCGCGACATAATCTCGCCCCCAAAACAATTTTTGTTTTGGGGGTGAGATTTTTTTATTTGGTTTTGCATGATCAAATGAAAAGGGGTGGTGTTGATGTCTAGCCGGAGAAATCCGTTATTGCTATTAAGTGGGATAGGCATTTCAAATATCGGCGGATGGGTTTACTTAATTGCACTTAACTTAATTATATTAAATGAAACTGGCTCCCCACTTGCGGTTACGCTCTTGTATATTCTAGGTCCAATTGCGACAATTTGTTCAAATGCTTGGGCTGGGAGTTTTATTGACCGTGTGAATACGAGGAAGTTAATGATTGGGTTGGATCTCTTTCGTGCATGTGGGATTGCGCTTATTCCGTTTCTCCCGTCTCTTGTTTTAGTCTATATGATCGCATTTATCATAAATATGGGGAGTGCGATTTTCCAACCGACCGCAATGGTGTATATGACAAAGTTAATCCCCAAAGAAGATCGACAACGTTTTAATGCACTACGCAGCTTCATTAATTCGTGTGGGTCTCTTATTGGTCCTTCGATTGCGGGCATTCTTTTTTGGCTGGGAACGCCATACACAGCAATTCATATAAACGCATTGGCTCTCTTCTTCTCGGCACTCATTATTCAACTTTTACCTAATGTGGATGTAATGAAAAAGGAAGCAGTCGGACGAAGTCTGACGTGGGAGACAATAAAAAGTGATTTTAAGATGGTTTTGCGCTTTAGTAAAGTCTCTTCCTATGTAGTGAGGATCTATCTTTTGTTTTGTGGCACGACGATCTTCATGACAGCAATTGATTCGCTTGAATCCCCTTTTGCAAAAAGGTTCTTTCATTAGCAGATGCTCATTATGGCTTTTTATTAAGTCTATTTGGAATAGGGATCATTCTCGGTTCCGTCATTAATTCCGTATTTGCGAAGCAACTTGCGGTTTGGTTCTTAATTGGTATTGGAACGCCGTCTGCAGCAATAGGCTATCTTGTTTTTTATAGTGCACAAAGTTTTTATAGCGCTGCCTTGGGTGTATTCTTAATTGGCTTTGCAACAACATTCGCAAGTACAGGTTTTTTAACGTTTTATCAAAATCATGTACCTGTTCAAATGATGGGTCGATTTGGCAGTATGTTTGGAATCGTTGAAGCAGTCCTAATCGTAGGACTCACAGGTTTAATAGGTATTGCGGCAGAATTTATATCAATCAGACCAGTTGGATTAATTGGTTCTGGAGGTTTTCTCTTACTAGGGATTTGGGCATTTCTTTTGGTTACACGAAAAAAAAGGCGCGGGTATTTTATGGAGAAGGCATTTGTAAGGACCGGTGGATAATTGAAGGATTACAATTTAAATGAGGCCTTATCGATTCGATAAGGCCTTGTAAGGTGATCTTAAACAAAGATTCTGCCTTTTTATTTAGTTTCTTGCGGGGCAACCAATCACAATATGTACTTGCTCATTATTCCGTAGTGTAGCATATCACAGGTCGATGTATCACATAATGATATAATGCTTGATATTTATATCATATAGTGATACATTGTTTTTAGATGTATCGTTTTGTGATATAAAAATAAGAAGGTGATTAATTGAAAACAACTGAGCAACTAACGGATTCAATGTTTTATATCATGGCTGCTTTAACGAAACCGAGGCATGGTTACGCGATTATGACCTTAATTGAAGAGACGACAGAAGGAGCCATTTCGATCGGTCCTGCTTCCATGTACACGATTATTAAGAAGTTATTAAAACAAGAGTGGATTTATTTACATGATGGTACGGATTCTAGACGTAAAACATACCTGATTACTAAAAAAGGAAGAGAAGTATTAGAAAAGGATGTAAAGCTAAGAAAACGAATGATCCAGTTTGCGGAAAATGGTTTTAAGGAGGCGGAGGAATGAGACAAACAAAGTATAAGATGTCAGGTGGATTAGCTTTTTCAGAAGATAAAGATATGGAAAAACTACGGAAACTTTCTTTGAAAGGCTGGCATGTCAGCAACTTTAAGTTTATGGGGTATAAGCTGGAAAAAGGACAAAGCGCTGATTATATCTATAGTATTGATTACCGTACCTTAACAGAAGAAGAAAAAGAAGAATACTTAGACTTTTTTTTCCTCTTCTGGCTGGTCGCATGTTTGCTCTGAATTTGATACTCACCTGTTTCGAGCACACCCTGGCACAAAACCGATTTATAGTGATCGTGAATCAGTCGCTGAAAAGCACGACACTTTAGGACGTTCAATGAAATGGACCGCAATTTCACTCGTTATTTTAACCGCACTTGTATGGATTGGATTGCTTCTTAGCTCTGGTCCTTTACGAAGTATACTGGCTGTAATGGTTATTATTCTCACTGTGCTTGCCATTCCAACGGCTTGGACTGTCGTTACAGTATACACAAACAAATGGAAGGCCGAAGGAAGAAAAGGTTTAATCAATCTATCAAAAACGATTGTACCCCTTCTCTTAGTTTCTGTAATCATTTTACTCGTTTTCTCTGAGTCAGGCAGTCCATTGCGGATCTTGGCTTCTATGGTCATTGGCGCAATTGTATTTCCAACGGCTATTTGGCTCATCATGTCTCTTTCTATTAGATGGGGAGAAAAGAGTGCTTAGTATTTAATGGCTTTGCAGTTAGAAAAAATGCTACTCAGGGGTAAGTAATCTGATTTGTAGGGAGAACCTTAAACAAAGGTACCTCTTCTTTCATATTCATATAATATGAAAGAAAAGGGAATTGGTGGGTCGGTATGAAAAGGATAATGGTTGTAGGGGCATCTGGAGTTTTAGGGATCTCATCTGTCATGAATTGCTGCGGTTATTTAATTTAGAGATACAGCTCATTATTACGGATTATGATAGGGAACGAGGAAAACGAATGGCGGGCGGTTTTGACCATCATGTGGAATTTCGTCATTTAATGCTTCGTGATAATGAAAGGGTAAATCACGTATTAGAAGATGTTGATGGAGTTGTGATTGCCTTAAAGCAAGAAAATCCATTTATACAGAAGGCGTGTATTGAGCAAGACGTTTTATGTGTGGATGTTACACCATTCTATGAGTTTGTCGATAAGGTAAGTTATTTAAATGAGGAAGCAAAAGAAGCAGGAACTGGCTCTGTTGTAATGACCGGTTTTTTTCCAGGGTTATCAGCCTTAATGGTAAAAAAAAGCGATTGAACCCTTCAACGAAATAACCGAAATTCATATTGGCTTATTACAAAATGTAAATGCGAACGTTGGAACGTCTGGGATCAAGGATATGTTAAGTATTATCTCGGAGCCTGTTATGGTGGAGCGTGCTCATATACCAGGGTTTCATATGAAGCGGAAAATGGGATTCCAAAGCTTAAAAAATGCGATAGAAGTGAGGCTGATTGAGCATTCAGAGAAAAGGATACTCGTTCAAAAGCTAGGTCTCGATGCTGACAGCGTTCATTATTGGACGTCTTGGAATAAACGTCGTTTTAATCTTTTAATCTCGTTACTGATGAAATCGAAATTGATTACATATATTCATATGATTGATAGGAAAGTTCTCAGTAAAGTAGTGAAGCATAACCCGAAAAAAACAGAACGGGCCTCTTTAACTGTAGAAGTAAAAGGGATAGCAGGCGGAACAGAACAAGTGCAATCAGTATGCTTATCTACTGAATCTGATTATCAGACTACCGCAATGGTTGCGGCTGCTATACTAAAAATTGCATTGCAGAAAGGTGTAGTGGGTGTCGTTTGTCCGTTTGAGATTGCAAGTCTGGATGAGGTTTTAAAAGAGGTTAATAGCAAAGACATTGTAATAGAAGCTATTCCCCAGTTCTTGGAGGGTAAGTAAAAAAGACACCTGCATAACTGTGCACAAAATGCAGGGTGGATCGATTTTACTCCTGCTATTCTGTTGATGAAGGAGGTCATGATATGAATATGCTGAAGAACATGAATGAGGCGATGAAATACATCGAGGAGAATCTTTCTGCAGAAATTGATTACAAGACAATAGCAAGGTTAGCTCATTGTTCTGAATATCATTTTAAAAGGATGTTTTCTTTCCTTGCGGGAATGACTTTATCAGAATACATCCGCCGTAGACGCCTTAGTATGGCTGCCTTAGAGCTCAATCAATCCAGTATAAAAGTAATTGATGTCGCGATGAAATATGGTTATAATTCGCCGGATTCGTTTACTCGTGCCTTTCTACATTTACATGGTGTCACACCATCAGAAGCAAGAAAGCATGGCCAACCATTAAAAGTATACCCAGTCATGACCTTCCAATTATCAATACGAGGAGGCAATGAAATGAATTACCGAATTGAACAAAAAGAAGCGTTTAACATTGTTGGTATTAAAAAAAGAGTTCCCATTATCTTTGAAGGAGAAAACCCGGAAATTGCAGCAATGTGGAAAACGTTAACGATGGAGAAAATCGAACAACTACAAAAACTCTCTAACGTTGAACCTAAAGGATCATTCAAGCATCTTCTCATTTTTCAGAAGGACGGATGGAAGAGAAAGGAGAGCTGGATCAATATATAGGAGTAGCAACAACACGAGAGAAACCGAATGAATTTGAAAAACTGGATGTGCCCGCTTTAACTTGGGCAGTGTTTGAATCAACTGGATCGTTTCCACATACACTACAGGAAACGTGGGGACGTATCTATTCTGAATGGTTCCCATCTTCCTCCTATCAAGTAACAGAAGGACCGGAAATCTTATCGATTAAGACGAAGGATTTAACGTCACCATCAGTAGAAACAGAGATAAGGATTCCTGTAATAAAAAATACGAAGGAAGTTGAATCAGAGGAATAGTAAAAGGACCATACAAGTGGAGGTGATACATGAATAGCTGTATCACCTTTTTGCATCTTATTTTTTTACTAATTTAACAATAAGAAAGACGATTAAGGCAAATGAATCTCCATTTTACCTGCTCAAATCTCCGCTTTCATCTATTGAATCTCCACATTCCCTCCGTGAATCTCCGACTTGCGCATTTAATTTCCACATTACCGATTGAAGCTCCACATTTCCTTCTCAATCTCCAAAGCTAACACCAACCCCACTCTCTTAGCCAGAGAAAGAAACCAAGTCACGAATGACCAAACGAAATAAGAAGATCTACGCCAGGCGAAAGCGAAGCATAACTCATTGGACACTCTTTCAACTAGAGACTTGCTTCCGTACACCTTACTTTAGTGTGCAATCATCTCACGTGCAATCTGAGCGGCATCAAGGTCTGTTGGGTAGTAAGTTGGCCAATTTGCTACTTCTTCCAGCAATGCTTCACGGTTATCTCCCCAATAGAGATGAAAATGGTGCGATTTAGTAGGGAAGATACTGTGATCACTAAATTGAATGTAAGTTGGCATATCGTCTGACTCATCGATCTGTTTGAAGATGTAACGGACGCCGCGGTTGCCTTTTTCGTATGTAAGAATTTCATATCCACCATACTCATATTCGCTAGATTGTTCATCGCCGTTGCTAAAGAAATAAAATGTATCATCTTCAATGACGATTCTGTCAACATCGGTCACGTAGCCTTCTTCGTAATACGTTTTGTATTCTTCAGCGGTCATGTCTCCGCCGGACTCCGCTTTATGAACAAATACGTCATCTAGTGACCCGTCTTCTAGGTAAGGATAAACAGATTGCCAATCGCCTTCCCAATCTTTAAGCAAACGGTCTTCTACTTGGTCGTCGTCAAAGTAGCCGTTATAAATTTGTTGTGATTCTTCGTCATGTACGTGCCCATGGTCATCAATTTCAATCGTTGCAGGGAGGGATTGGGCATGTGGTTTTTCGTTTTCATCAACTAAGACTGCTTTTATTTCTAGGCCATTTGTGTCCGCATTGCCTGTATATTCATTGCTTCCTTGTCCAGAGTCGAGTTCCCATGCGTCATCGGAAGTGTTTTTCGTATACCAGTGCCAGTCCAGATCGGTAGTATCTTCATCGGTGGAGGCCGTTAACGTAATGGTATCTCCAGAGTGGTAATGACTCGATAAACCTTGAATGTCCACATTTTTTGGCGCTTCACCATGTGTTTGATTTGCTTCTGCACTGGTGTCTGTTCCTGTTTCTTCCGATAGTTGACATGCAGTAAGGGCGAGTGTTGTCAGAGCGAGTGTGCTTACCAATTTGATTGCTAATTTCTTCTTCATAGATTGCTCTCCTTTTAAATCGTAATGGTTACGATTTAAAAGTATACCCTTGGTTTGAGTTGCCGTCAAGATATTATCTGAATGTTTTTTAATCGAGTTCTCATGTGATAATAGCGATGTATAATCTTACGCACAAAAAAGCTCCAAGTCTTTACTTGGAGGCTTTCATAATATTCTCTAGTCAAACGCTAACTTAATAATACTTCCATGCCTTATTATACAAATCAAGTAAAACCGGTCGATTCATTGTATTTACTTGCCAATCAACCTGTTTACCATTTTCAAAAAGCATTGCATCTTCATCTTTGCCAAAAGCAAAGAGAGAAGGGATGATCGCTTCATCGAGGTACGCTGTCTCCACGGATAGTTGGATCTGTTCGATCTGTTCTGAGGTGAAGGCTTCTCGTGAGGCAAGAGTAAACCCCCAATTACCGAAGCTTGGTATATCTAGGTGGTAGTTATCAACATGCATGCCGGTTGATTGCACCGTTTCAGAGATTGTCCAGTAAGCTTCTCTAGCAAAGAGGGGGCTTGTTGATTGAATTGAAACAAAGCCACCCGGATTTAGATGATTGCGCACAAGCTTATAAAACCCATCTGTATAAAGCTTGTTTAAGCCTTCATTATTTGGATCTGGTAAGTCTACGAGGATCGCATCATAAAAAGATTCATCCTCTAGCAGAAAGTTATAAGCATCTTCGTTGTGAATCGTTACTTTCTCGTTATGCATGGCGTTTTCATTGATGCGCGTCAACTCAGGATGTTCGAGCGCAAGGTCGGTCATCTCTGGGTCGAGGTCCACAATATCAATTGCTTCGATATCGTCGTATTTAAGTATTTCTCTCGCAGCAATACCGTCACCACCACCTAAAACGAGTACACGATCTCGGTTTTCCGAGAGGCTTAATGGAATATGGACAAGCGCTTCATGGTAGCGGTGTTCATCTGATTCAGCGAATTGGAGCTGACCATTTAAATATAAACGTACATCATCAGGTCGCTTGGTTAAGACAATTCGTTGATAAGCGGTTTCTTCTGAATGTAAAATCGGATCTTGATAAAGTTTTCGTTCAAAGCCATTAGCAATTCCTTCACCGTATAAAAAGCCAAAAACAAGTAAGGCAGTAATAAGTAACCCAGCTACTTGGTGTTTTCTGGCGTGGTTGATTTCTCGTCTGAATTTAATCGAGACGAGTACAGCAATAAGAACATTAATGATGGCGATAAAGAAAGCCGTCTTAATGAGTCCAAGCCATGGCCGTAAAAGCAGGCAAAGCCAACTGCGCCAATTAAACTAAAGCCATAATCAGATAGAAGAACACGAGCAACACTCTTGCGTGATTCTTCACCGATTTCTTCAGCCTTGCGAATTAAGATTGGTAACTCCAAGCCAGTCAGTGCACCAGTAAGGGTAATGACAAGATACAAATAGAGTTGCGAAACCTCTGTCCCAAACTGTGCCAGCGTATAGAATGCGCCTAGAGTCGAAAGGCCCCCTATTAATGCGATGAGGTATTCGATTTGAACAAATGTTGAAATGAGTCGGTTATGTATCCGTTCACTTAAACTGGCGCCAATCCCCATTCCCATCAAAAACAATCCAATTGTAATACTATAAAACAAAACGCCATCGCCAAACAAGTAGCTTCCAACAGCGCCATATAAAACTTGATAAACAATCCCGCAAATGCTCACAATGCCTGAAGATAAATAAATGCTAAAAAGCTGCTTCTTATTCGCTTGAGTCACTTTTTCCCCGTATTCCATTTAAATGCCTCACTTACTTCTTTTTCAGGTGCTGCTTAAACGATTGCTGCTGCTGTGACGATTGCAATAAAAATGGAGATACTTCCTGCCATAATCGCCACTGCTTCGTTGCCATTTTTGATTTCTTCTTCCACATTCATGCTTTTTGTACATTTTTCAAAAAGCCAATAGCCAAGCATCATAAGCACAAAGCCAATGACACCCCAGATGACTGCAACGGTAATGGAGGAATTATGGTAAACGCTCGTGAACATGACGATTGCGATTCCGACAAGTTTGCCTCGCCATTGGATCGCAACGGCCTTATTTCCTTTTTTAAATTCCGCAAAGTCATCATACGGTGTGAACTTCTCGAAAACGAACATACATAAGGCGCCTACTGCCAAAAAGATAACTAAATAAATAAATGCTGCGGTAAGTTCTACTAGATTAAATTCAGTAAAGTTTATCCCAAATAAATCTTGAATCATATTGTTCATCCTCCAATTGAATACCTTTGTCTACTTGCCTGCACCAGGCCCGCCACCTCTTACTCCATTTGAGCCTGTAGATCCGTAGCGAATTGAGCCATCGTTCCCGGTTTGTTTCGTATAATTGCCGCTAGTGTTTACATAGCCGCCGTAAAAGCCGCCACCGGATGATTGTTCTTCGTCTGTCCGATTAAAGGAAAACAAATCACCTGCTAAACGGGCCATGCCGTAAATGGCAAAAAAGTTTGGATCATAGTTTTGTTCAACGAATGCTTTTGATGATGTTTCGACGAGTACGTCTTCTGGTCTATCGCTATCTTGCATCACTTGGATGACTTCCTCCTCATAAACGAGCACCATCCGATCTTCCTGTTCTTCGCTCATTTCCAGTGCTTCATTTTTACGGTTTATCTCATCTGCTACAGCAGGCACTGAATCATTAGCGACCCGGTAAACCGTTGATTCATCTCCATTTTCGCTTGTGACTATGTCTTCAAGCGGATATTCATCAGCAATGACCGATGTATGACCGCAACCGCTTAGAATAAAGAGCAGCAAGCCTGCAAGCGGAAACAAGAGCTTTCCTTTCATGCCATCCCCACCTTTATTACGTGCTCATTCCGTTTCTTTATACGTTAAATAATAGCGAATCGATTCAAGTATATCGGAAAGTATAAGCGTTTCACATACAATGGATAAATAGTCCATTTTTTTACACTTTTTTATGAGTTTTTCATTATAAGAGAAACGTGAGATCTGACAAGGGATTTGAAAAAAGGACAGGATTTATACTGGTAAAAGATGGGGATTAGAGCTTGTGCTTTAGAAATTCCCTGTATAATAGAAGTGGAGTTTAAATCAAGGGGGAACATGGATGTTCAAATTTTTTGGGCGTGTAAAAACAGTCGTCTCATCAGAATTAAATGCATTGCTTGATAAGGCGGAAGATCCGGAAAAGCTACTGGACCAATATTTGCGCGATATGGAAGCAGATATTCTGGAAGTGGAAAAGGCGGTAGCACAGCAAATTGCTACTGAAAAGAAGTTCAAGAAGGATGTTGACGAATTGGAAGCTCTTGTGACAAAGCGTCAACAACAGGCAGAAAAAGCGGTCATGGCTGGAAATGATGATTTGGCAAGACGTGCGTTAGAGGATAAAAGAAATCGCGAGGCTGACCTTGTCGGTTTGAAAGAAGCTTATGAATCTGCACAAGCGAGCGCTGCACAGCTCAGAAGCCAACTACTTGAAATGCGCGATGAATTTAACAATATGAAGCGCCGTAAAGAGACACTAAAAGCACGCGCCCAATCGGCAAAAGCACAAAAAAAATATCAATCAAGCGATGAGTGGATTCGGTTCGGACTCCGCGAAAAAAGGCTTTGATCGTATGAGCGATAAAGTGAACCAATTAGAAGCGGAAGCAGAGGCTTCAGCAGAATTAAGAGCAGGCAATCGTTCTCTTGATGACGAACTTGCTGCACTAGAAACCTCCAGCAGCGTTGTGGATGATGAGCTCGCTGCACTTAAAGCAAAAATAAATAAGAAAACCGAAGCGTAATAATAAGAAAAAGCACGGAGAGGATTCTCTAGTGCTTTTTCTAACTGGCGGCAATAATTGTTAGCTCGCCTTCACGTATGCTGTACCTTTTGAGACTTCTAGGTCCCCGCCCCATTTCTCAATGGAAAGATACTCGTATTCTGCATCTTCAGATTCATAGCTCCAATAGTGGACCTGTTGCCCCACGGCAGCCCTGCTTGACCTTCCTTCGCCCGAATATGCGATTTGCCCTTTTCATCGAGCTCATAAACAAAACCATCTACAGTGATTTTCTGTTTTAATGGTTCCTCAAGCTTCACTTTAGTCGTCTCATAAATCCCGATCTCCACTTCATCATCGACTTCATAAGAAAGCCATAGGCTTCTTTCATCGCCTCTTAGTTGGTAAGATGTCCACTCATAACCAGAATCCTCATAAATGATTTTCCCAACAACGATATAATCTTCCAAATCATACGTCACGATATCTTGCAATTTTAAATTAGCGACCGTTCTTGCAGCAGTCACTTGCTGTTCTGGTTTTGCATTGCTTTTGAACAAATTGCTTACTCGCTTAAAAATGCTCATATGCGATCCTCCATTTCTACTTTCACAGCTCTAGTATAGCACCCTTCCGAATAGGGGGCTTCATTTTAAGTAGCGATTGTTGCAAGTCGGAGATTCATAAGAGAAATGACAAATCAAAGTGGAAAACAAAAAGGTGTTTTTGTATGTATTATTGTACTCACCATCATTCTTGTTTTTGATATATTGTGATTCTTTCATTGAGGTAGCTGTATGCTAGTTTTATAGAGTGAAGGACTTGAAAAAGTATTGAATGAAACGAAAAAACGGGACATACCTTAACAATAAAAACCTTGTTAGGAGATTGCTATGGATTTCGTTCATTTTGTGACCGTGTTTTTATTAAGTTTTTGCCCATTCATTGAAATCTTTGTTGGTGTACCGGTTGGAATTGTTGTGTTTCAATTAGATCCAAAAGTGGTTGCTCTTTTAGCGTTTATCGGTAATGCAACGAGTATCATTTTTCTCCAGTACTTAATTATTCGGTATAAAGACAGTCGGATTTTAAGGCCAATTACACAAGTTAATCCTGAAAACCGAGCGATTAACTGATTCATAAAGTCGTAGAGAAATTTGGTGTATTTATTGCTGCACTGATCATTCCTTTTATGATTAGTGGGCATGTTGGAATTGCCATGCACTCTATTTTAGGTGTGTCAAAACAAAAATTGCTACACAGTCTGCTCATAAGCCTTGCGATTTGGACGTTTTTATTAATCTACTTAAGTCAACTGATACCGGGATTTTTGTTGCAGGTAGGGGGGCGCTCATAAGTCAGTAGGATTTAACGATTCTAGGAAAAGAAAAGTAGGCTGGCTTGGTTCCTAATTTGTTATCGATTTCAAATTGGGAACCTCTCGCTTTTCACAGCGTCAACACTAAAACTTAAGGATTGATTGGATCTCTTAATATAAAAAAGTAAACACAAGTATATGTCATTGACACCTAGATGTCAATGACATATACTTGTGTTATGGAAAAAAATTTAGATGATAAGTGGATTTTGCAGATGAAGAAAGGCGTATATGAGTTAGCTATCTTATTATTGATTAATAAACAAGATATGTATGGGTATGAAATAAACAAAGCACTAAATAACATACAATCATTTCGTTTAGCTGAAGGGTCGATTTATCCGATATTAAAAAGATTAGTGAACAAAAATTGGATTGTTTCTTATGCAGTTGAGTCAGAAGAAGGGCCAACGAGAAAATATTATAAAATGACGGAGGAAGGATTAAAAGTAGCGAAAAAACGAACGGAAGAATATCAAGCACTTTTTAATACGGTGAATCAATTGAAAGGAGAGTTGTAATGACTAGCATTATGCGTCAGTTGAGGAGTATCTAAATCAATTAGAGAACTACTTAAGCCGAAAATTACCAAAGTCGGAACGAAAGTCACAGCTGCTTGAAATCAAGAATCACTTAGAGGCTTCTATTAGTGAAAGAGAGAGTATAACGGAATCAAGAGGAGAAGCCATTCAAACGGTTTTATCCGAGTTCATTCCCCCGAATGAATTAGCTAAACAAATAAACGCGGAACATACTTCACATCAAGAAGATACGCTTGAAACGGATGATATGGGCTTTAAGGCTGGAACAGGATTTCTCTTTACTGGATTTGGATTACTTGTTGTATCTGTTTTCTACGGAGAGTTGAAATGGGAGTTACTAATTGTAGGTATGTTAAGTATTATCGGAGTTTTACTAATCTTATCACTGCCATCCTTAAAATGGAATGGAGAAAGACTAGACTTTTTAAAGTCAATCGGAAAACAAATTTATGTTGGATAAGGAAGACTGTAGACTTTTTGGCGGTAATAGATTAGACGACAGCGATACTTTAACAAAAGTATCGTCTTTTTTATGTAGCGTAAGATTATTTTTAATAACTACTGAATGTGAAAGAGGATTTAGAGTACTTTGATTTTAGTGAAGGGATGGCACTAGGAAACGCCGCGTTTTTCGGTATATTCAGTGAAGAAGAGGATGGGTACGAGATACAATGGGAAACAACCAAAACGAATAGAGAGGAAGTTATAATGACAGGGATTCATTATGCAACAAGTGGGGATAAAGAAGCAATCGCAATTGTATTAGGAGAATTATTAGCTTCCTATCAGAGGAAGTGAACTTAAACTATCTAGAAAAGAAGTTGTAATATACACTTTGTACGTAATTTTTAATCAATTTACTATTATATTAAGGGCATGACCGCCTGGTGGTCTCTTACAACCCAGACGCGATTTGGTAGGTAGTAACTAAAATGCTATTATTGTTCGAAACTTCATACAATATATCAACGTAGAAAAGGGTTATACGGGGGGATATATATGTCTAAGCGAATTGAATCAAAGGAAAAACGAAATCGATCGGGTACCACTGTAGTAAAAGAATATGTGGAGATTAACGCTGTGAAGCAAGGGCTCATTATTGAAAAAACAGATGATGCTCTTCCTGTCTTACTCGTCTTGCATGGAGGTCCTGGTTATCCTCTTTATCCCATTATGAATGCGAATAAGGTGGGACTTCATCAGTTATTTACGGTTTGTTATTGGGATCAAAGGGGTACAGGCATGTCTTATTTGGCAGATGAAAATAGAAGTAGCTTAACCGTCGAACAGCTGATTAGTGATACGGTTGAAGTGAGTGGCTATGTAGCGGATAAGTTTTCGAAAGAAAAAATCTATTTAATGGGACACTCATGGGGGACGTTTTTAGGGAGTTTAACAGCAAGTGCTCACCCTGATTTGTATCATGCTTATCTTGGTGTTGGTCACGTAGGTTCGGCTAAAGAGACAGAAAAAGAAACCTATCAATTTATCCTAAATCAAGCGAAAGAAACGGGAAATCAGAAGTGGATCTCCGAGATTGAAAAAGTAGAATTTGATGATCAGTATTATAAAAAACAAGAATACAACGTCATTAGAGAAAAATATACAAATAAGTTTGGCGGGGGGTTTTTGCGTAAAGGATATTCACATTATCAAGGATTAAAAGATGTGTTTACAACGAGGTTCTATACGTTAAAAGAACGAGCCAATGTCTTTAGAGGGAGCTTTGCATCTTATCAAGCATTAGGTGAAGTTTTAGCCACAACGGATTTAGTGAATGAAGTAAAGGAATTCGCGATTCCCGTATATATCTTCCAGGGGAAACATGATCGACTTACATCACACCGTCAAGCTCTTCGATTTTATAATGAAATCAAGGCACCTAAGAAAAACTTTTTTACATTTGAACATTCTCGCACGCACCATTTATTGAAGAGAAGGAAGTTTTCTTCTCTCTGTTAAGAAAAGAAGTGCTTGGAGGGTGAGGAGAAGTTTCATTGATAAGCTAGTCAACGAATGAGTGCGCTTGCTTCTATAGCGTCTCTTTTTTATTTTTTGAGTAGAAAAGGATATTAAGAATTCATATAAACATTCTGTGAAAAGGGGGCAATTCAATGAGTCAAGGCATTGTACATAAAAAAGTGCGAGAAACAGGTGTAACTGAAAAGGATTATGAAGTAATCATCCCTCAAGGAAGAATTGGTAGTTCAGACGAGGTAGCAAACACTGCTCTGTGGCTTTGTTCTGATCAGTCATCTTATATCATATCGATTGACGGGGGATTAACAGCAAAAGGCTGAGGTGCGTGCAATTATCAAATCCATTAATTTTAGCAAGTTACTTTGAGAACCGAACCCTACCAACTAGCAGAAAAAACAGTAATGAGGCGCAATCCTATATACGAGGATTAGCGCCTTTACTCATGCAATCGACGGTGAAACGACTGTTCTAATTATAGTAGCTGATCCTAATTTCCTGCTAACGTAGTTTGACAGTGTCCCGCTATGAATTTTATAATGAAAATATATTCATTCATTAAAAAGTGTTAGGAGAATCATATATGAAACCTGGAGTTCATACGTCTACAATTACAAAAGCGGATAAAACAGATTTAGATGTAAGGAAGCAAATGTCTGAAATTTTTGCAGAAGGCTTCACACAATGGCTGGGTTATTTTTCGAAAGATGAATTGATCATTGCAAAAGCATTTGCGCATATGTTTGTTTTAGACCAATTTTATGTTGCGATCATAAATGATAAAGTGGCTGGAATAGCAGCATGCACAGATGGGAAAACGTCATCGGTACGATTAAATAAAAAAGAGTTGAGAGAGCATTTAGGCTCCTTAAGGGAAGCATGGCAGGGATTTTTTTAAAGAAGGAATTCGAATCCCCTTATGAAAATTTTCCTGCTAACACTGGATCGATTGAGTTTGTTGGTACAGCTCCTGAATTCAGAGGACAGGGTGTCGCATCGCATATTATCAAACATATCATTGAACATACGCCGTACAACGATTACGTCATTGAAGAGGTTGCGGATACCAATATCCCAGCAATGAAATTATATGAAAAGCTGGGTTTTGAAGAATACAAAAGAAAACCGCTTTCGAAAACGATGGCTAAGAAAAATGGAATTAACCATTTCTTGTCGTTAAAATATGTGAAAAAATAAGAAGCATTTCTTTAAAATGGAAAGTGCGGAATGGAGGGAGATTCATTGCCTAGAACAAAAGAACAATATGAGGCGATGAGAACAGCGAGTAGAAACAAGATACATTCTGCTGCGATTAAACTATTTGCCATAAAAGGTTTAGCTGGAACGAATGTTCAAGATATTGCAGATCTTGCAGGAATAAGTATCGGGCTTATGTACCGTCATTATAAAACGAAAGATGACTTATTTAATGAACTTGTATCTTATGCTGCAATAGGATTAGAAACAATTGTTGAAAAGTTTAAAGGCGATTCGTCTCCCGCCGAAGTAATGGAACAATTTGCGGTAGACATCTTAAATGATCTAAAAAAAGACGATGAATTTGCCAGATTTCTTATGATTATGAATCAAGCCTCCACGATGGAGAATCCTTCATCACATGTTCAAAACTTAACTAAACAAAGTGAAGAATGGTAGAACAAACGGTCATTTTAATTAAGAAAGGACAAGCACTTGGGCAATTTAACCAAGGTGATGCTTCAGAAATGGCGCTTTATTTTTTCGCTTCGATACAAGGTTTGACTACTGCCAAACTAACGATGAATGATCGCTTTATTACGCCAAGTCCCAAATTGTGTTGGCATTTTTAATGAGGAATTAAGCATTTGCATGAATGGATTTATCCCCCTCAAAATAAGAATCAATTCTAATGGAGTGATTCTTATTTAGGTTGGATGATCGTCATCTAATTCCAACTGGTAATGGGTTTGGCTTGATTGAAAGGAAATAGTAGGGTGACACGAGAAATAGCCCTTGCAGAGGGCAAGGGCTATTCGTTTTAACCGGTATAAAACTTCTCGGTGTAAAAGGGTTGTGCATCATCGTTAAAGTCAACGCCAACGCCTAAGTTTCTGAAGTCTTCATGGAGGATACTTTCTCTGTGACCTAATGAGTTCATTAGCCCTTCATGAGCGAAGATACTGCTCGACTGACCATACGCTAGATTTTCGCCAGCTGTTGTGAAGCGGATATTGTCTTCTTGTAGGCGGTCAAAAGGAGACTGCCCGTCCAAGTTGGTATGGTTAAAATAGTTGTTATCGGCCATGTCTGTGCTATGTTTTCTAGCTGTTTCTCGGACATCTTCATCCCATTCTAAAACAGGTAACTTGTGTTGGACGCGCGCGGCATTGGTTAAATCAAATAGTTGATATTCAAAGCCTTCTTTTAATTCTTGACTTGGCTCCGTATACAGAGTGTTTTTGCTTTGTTCGAGATCCCCGTCAATGATTTGAATCGCAGTAACCGTTGTATCTTGGTGTTCGTCGTAAAAGACAGTCACATAACTATCGTCTATATGAAATAAGTCATGCTCTTGATCTTCATTCACTTGATAAGAAGTAAGGCCTTTTCTAATCGCGCTAGCTGGTTCTCCTAGTTGATCACGAACGTGTTGTTGATCACTTCCATGCGTGATCTCTGTTGGAGAGGCAATGAGATCTTGATTCGTATAGAGCCTTTAACTATGTTTTCGTCATCATAGGCGACCATAACGAAATGGTGGTAGTCTTCGTGGTACGTAACCCAATCGACATTGTATTCGTTCTCTGAACTACGCATTTCCTCGCCAAGTTCTTCTTCTACGGATTCTCTTGAATCACCTAATTCGATGCTATGAATGGAGAACAGTTGCTCATCGGGTTCCGTTAATGAAGGCGGTTCGACCTCGGTCCATTCGTTTGCGTCATTACGAATGAAGTCTCCAAATAAAGAATCAAGGAAATCGTCAAATGAATTAAATGACAGCTCTGTCGAATCACTCCACGAACGGATGGAATCAACGGAAGAGGCAACTGCATTTTTAGCTGGATCGACCATGCTTCTCTTGTGCTATATGCAATAATTGCGATAACCGCAAAAATGAGTAATCGTTTCAAGTGCTCACCTCTTTTATGAAAAAGTACAATTATTGTTTCGGACAGAAAACTTTACTAGTATAAGTCTTGCCTATCATTATACGTATCTATAGAGTGTCGAAGTCAAATAAAGGCATGTAGAAAATGATGGGAAACTGCGTTTTTTATAAAGAAAATGCTAGTAGCGTGTGGTTATGAACCTCTTATTACTATTGACGTATTCTGGGGAGGGCAAACGTGAAGTGGAAAAGACCTACATCCCTTTTTGAGAGGACGCAGGTCTTATTTGTTATAAGCGGGAATTTAAAAGTGAGTTGATTTGATCCTTTTCATTCGTAAGACGAAGCAAATGTTTCTTGAATAAATACATGACCAAAATATGCACTTTTGCTTGAGTGAGTGTATAGATAAGCCACGGGAGAGAGGGGCGATATTCGTGAATTGCGATTAAACATTCTTGTGAGTTAGGGATTTGCCTGAATTCTAAACGACTTCTGTTAGGTTCCTCATTTAATTTTATAAGCAAGCCACCAGTAATATAGTAGAGTGATCGCTGATTGGTGCTTCTTTCTTTCGAATACGTTAGTTCAAGCATTGGCTTACCAAGAAGGTAAATACGCGCATTGTAATCAGAGTCGGTCGTCGTTTTAATGAGTGGGTGCCCAATAACAGAAAGCCATTTCGTATAATAATCGGCTACCCATTTTGCATCTTTTCCGTCTGGAAGCAAAACGCGTTGTACAGATCTGACATCAGAAATAGCTGGAATAGATACTGTTTTATCTCTTTTTGACTTAGATCTAGACGCGTCTTGTTCAAGGGCAGACTTTGCAGCTTCTTTAAATGAAATCTGACCATAACTTAATTCATCGTCCATTTGTTCTGGATTCGCAACCATTGGATGAACGAGGCTTTCAATTAGCGGGTAGACCATTTCTTTTGGTGTTCCTGTTGTGACACTAACCCAAAGCCGAGATAAATTCACGGTCATAAAAGGAACATTAACAAGCCTACGTTTCTTGCCCATGACTTCGGCTGTATCAATTATCATTTCGCGATATGTCATAACATCAGGTCCGCCAACGTCAATCGTTTCCCCAGATAAACGTTTACTGCCAATGCTCCCTTTTAAGGTATGGAGTACATCGGCTAATGCGATTGGATGCGTTTTCTGCCTAGTCCATTTCGGTAAGAGCATCATCGGTAAGCGTTTAACGAGCTTCTTAATAATAGGAAACGAAGAGCCTTTGGGTCCTACAATGAGACCTGCGCGTACAGTCGTTACAGGAACACCGTAAGCACCTAATACAGCCTCCGCTTCTTTACGACTTTTTAAATGCCTAGAGAGTTCTTCTGTATCGTTTGGCATGATGCCACTTAAATAAATAATTTGCTTTACACCATTTTTCTTCGCTGCTTGGGCAAAGTTATCAGCGAGAATTAAATCCATGTCCTCAAACCTTGCCTGAGTCAGTTTAGCGGAAGGCATCATGGAATGAACTAAATACACAGCATAATCGGCACCTTCAAGGCCTTTTTCTGCATCTGCCAATGAGAATAAGTCAGCTGAGCGCCACGTGACGTTTTCCGTATTTTCTTGTTGGTCGCCATTACGTGATAATGCAATAACATTCGCTTGTTTTTGTAGTTTCTTTAAGAGATTATTGCCGATATAACCGGTGGCTCCGGTAAGGGCAATCGTAGGTTTATTATCATTCGTTGAATCAGGTAGATTCATATTTCCACTCCTACATCATGTATTTACTCATTCATACCTAAAAAGAAACAAGGCATAACAAGAGTGTAGGAGAACAATTTTCCATCTCAAAACTCCGCATTACGCACTAAATCTCCGCATTTTCGATGAAAAATTGGTCAATTATCTTTTTTTCCTTCAAACCTACTAATAAGTTCATATGGTCTGGCTTTAAACGCTTCATACGGTAAATAGTTTGCATCCATTGCATCAAGGGCTCTACTTCTAAACTGTTCTCTTGTAATAAACCGATGGATATTCTCATGATTTAGTTTAGTGAAAATAACTTCTGACGTTTCGTTTTCGGCGGGTCTTTGTTCACCTGATACGTATTCCCCTCTAAAGACCACACACGTTACGCCACTTGTGACATTTTGGTAAATTCCAGTAATGCCGATTAATTGAATCTCAACCCCTGTTTCTTCCATTATCTCACGGTGAATGGCTTCTTCGATTGTCTCGTCTACTTCCACTTGTCCGCCTGGCATTTCCATCGTATCTGAACGATGAAAATTGCGAACGAGTAATACGTCACCTTCTGTATTTGTTATGTACCCACTAACGGACATGGTATGTTTAGGAGGGTGATAGGTAGAGGGATCAGGAGCGGTTGTTGTTAAGAAGTCCTGATGGCTTTCAATATAAATTTCTCCTAATTCTTTCCGTTTTTCTTCTGCTCGTTTAAATCGTTCACTATTTTTTATTTGCTGTTCAATTTGATGATATTGTTCCATACTACTATATTCCCAAATGGCTAGAATTTCATCTTTGTTTTCATTGACCCATCGACCGATTAATCTTGCGCCGTGTTGGATTTGATTCGGATATAAATAGGTGTGAAAGAAATGATTAAAATCATCTAGTTTTTCTGGTTTTATTTTATACGTTTTTCTTCTATAGATCATTATTTAATCCCCCTTTCCTACTAATTCTAGTAACGGTAAAAAGATCCCTGGTCGTACATGAAAAAAAGGCGCGTCCAATAACGCGCCTACACTAGAATGTGAATTTAATAAACTTGAGTGACTTCATAGCCTTTTTCTTCAAGTTCAGTTGGGATACTCGGATCAATTGCTACGTGAGCGGTTCCGACAAAGACGAAATAAGTTTGCCCGCTGTCTTCTTGTAGAATCTCATCGAGCTTATTTGCCATCTCGATGTTTCGGTTGTCGTTCATCTCAACCCAATATTCTTCATTCACACCGGCTTCTTCAAGGTCCGTGGTCATCTCTTGAATGGCATCCATATCTCCATCGAGCCAACCTTGTGCAAGTGCTTCTAGTTCAGCAGGTGAGTCCTCAAAATGTTTAACTGCATTTTCTAGTGTCTGTACTTGAGTTTCCAATGAGAAATTAGAAAGCATGTCAAATTGCTGCTCGGCACTTTCTAAATCAATGATTTCTTTTCCGTCCTCTACTGCTCTTTCAAGGAAATAGAGATCGACAGCTTGTTGTGAATCTACATTGCTTTCGGCAGTTGCGAGCTCGAGCAGAAGGGTTTCCACATACCATGGCTCAAAGGTATTAATCATTTGAATGTTAATGCCATTTGATTCCAAAATGGACGCAAGCTCCTCGTACGCTTCTTCTGAAAGGACCTCATCTAGCGTTGTGTCATCATCAAACGTCGCCATGTCCAATATTTCTTCTTCGGAAATTTCAAAATCAAGCAAATTAAATTCTGGTAAAACAACATCGGCGCTTTCAAATGCTTCCTCAATCGCTGGATCAAGTGGATAGAAATCGTCATTCCCTAAATGGACCGTCCCTTGCAAATACATTTCCGTATCGCCGTGCTCAACTTTCCATAAGAATCCACCGTTGCCTTCACCACTTGCAGCGTCTTCATCCGATTCATCTGTTGCGCCTTCTTCATTGTCTACAGATTCCTCTTGGCCGTTGTTTTCCTCTGGTTCTTCTTGGTTGTCATCCTCGGTGTTACACGCCACTAGTAGTCCGGCAAGTAAAAGAGGGGATAACGACAAGGTGATCTTTTTCATAGCCATTCCTCCTGATGTATATTTTCTTAATTATCGTACTATGTATTTAACTTTGCCGTAAAGCGATAGCAAAATGAGTGATTGAATGATGAGATTACTGATACCTTCTTGAAACAATAAATTGGACTAATGGTAATAAAACCATAGCTATTCCTAAAATCACTACTAAAAGAAGATTATAAGTGCCGTTCATTGAGTAATCTATGAAAACAGCGATAAGTAAGACAATGACTAAAATATAATAGCTAATCTTCGAACTTTGTTCTGAAATTTTTATGCCTAACTCTTCATTTTGTAAGATCCCATCCTTTTCTTTCTCGCCACCCCAAGTGATAGCAGGAAAGAACAGCATGAGTAAGATGCTAATTGTACTGATTTCACCAAATCCAACTTCATGTCCAGTCATGATTTTGTAAATCGTAAAACCAACCACAACTAAAATCGCTAAACCGATAATAAGCCCGCCCATTAATCTCGTATTCATTTGTTTCCCCTTTCTTTTCATTTTTAAGATTTAGCTTTCCGTTGAGGTTTAAATACTTCTTCCATGGATGTTTGTAAGTGAAAGGCAAGATCAAAAGCTAATTGAAGACTCGGATCATACTTTTCATTTTCAATTGCGTTTATTGTCTGTCTACTAACGTCACATAAATCTGCTAATTGACCTTGTGACAACCCTTTTTCTGTTCTGTATTGTTTTATATTATTTTTCATACTACTGTCACCACCTATCGAAAGGCTATCAAACATCTTTTACACTTTAATCATAATAAATGCCACTTTGCCTGTCAAACATCTTTTACATCTGATGTGTATTAGCTGCTAGATTTAAGTCTACGTTTTGATTATGAAGAGGATTACATAGCAGTTTGTCGAAAAAGTCCAGTGAAAACAAGACCGTTGACAAACTTTTTTCTAATAAATGGATAGGCGATGCGTTTCCCGATTTGCCCGTACTCCCGGCATACACTTCGCTTTCCGGGGGTGACAGATGAGCTCATAGCTACTCCGCAAGTCTCATCTTCGTCTTTCCTCCCGCTGGAGTCTACGTATATGTCGTCCGCTCCAATTGAAACAATAATACGTCTAAGATAAAAACTTCAGACGTATTTTGACTACGGTCTGACATAGAGCAATTGAGGAGAAAGGCAGGATATGTATATGTATTACAATCATTGTAAGGGGGTAAATAATGAGTAAAGTGATTCTCAATATCTCGATGTCTCTTGATGGCTTTATTACGGGTACAAATGATAGTCCCGAACTTCCTTTAGGAAATAATGGGGATACGTTACAAGCGTGGATGTTTTCTGGAAAGATTACGAGCAAGACGAATTCTTTCTTTAAACTTTCAGACGTTGATAAGGAAGTCTTTGATCGAGCGGCTAAAAAAACGGGAGCGATGATTGTTGGAAAGAGAACGTATGACATTGTGAATGGTTGGGGTGGAAGTCATCCATTAGAACATGTTCCTGTATTTGTTCTTACTCATCAGATCCCGAATAACCCACCAAGAGGAAAGACGCCATTTACCTTTATTACAGACGGAGTGGAACAGGCAGTGAAAGAAGCGAAACAAGTTGCTGGAGCAAAGGATGTTAGTGTTGGTACGGCAAATGTTGCGCAACAATGTATCGAACTAGGTTTATTAGATGGACTCGACCTTCATATTGCCCCAATCCTGTTGGGCAATGGAATTCGTTTATTTGATCATATTGGACAGGGAAGTGTCGCACTCGAATCAACCGAAGTTATTGATGGGACAGGCGTGATTCACGTAAAATACGATATCCTTAAATGAATGAGCAGGTTCTTATTTATATGTGAAGAAAGAAGAATGGAAATAAAGGAGGTCGTTACATGGCAGATGCATCTACTAACAAAAGAATCGATACTGCTTCAAGAATCATTAAGGCACCAGCAAAAGTGATCTATCAAGCAATGTTAAATCCAGAAGCGCTCGTTTTATGGCTTCCACCGGAAGGAATGTCTGGTCACCTCGATACATTTGATGTGAGGGAAGGAGGCATTTATAAAATGACCCTTATCTACGAAGGGGATGAAGTGATACAAGGCAAAACCTCAGAAAATCGAGATGTCACTCAAGGAGAATTTTTGGAGCTAATACCAGACAAACGAATTGTAAAAACCGTTCATTTTGAGTCCGCGGACACACAGTTTTCAGGTGAGATGATCCAAAAATGGGAGTTAGAATCCCATTCAGAAGGCACAAAAGTGACTGTCATTTGCGAGAATGTTCCTGAAGGGATACGAAAGGAAGATCATGACGTTGGTTTACGATCCACTTTGGAGAATCTAGCAGCATTTACTGAATGATAAAAAACCTTTTGTTAGGTTTCAAGAGATGTCTTCCCGAACGCAAATAGTTTGAGATTCACACAAAAAGATGGCGGGACCAAATAGAACCGTCTCATGGACGAGCTGGTCGACGCCCTTCAAATTGAACGCAAACGAACGAAATCATCAGATATGGCATATGTTTTACAATTGTTATAATTAGAAAGGTACAGTTATCGAACGCTAATTGAATGTCATGATAAAACAACGGTGATGAACTTAGAAACAATTGTTGCCAATTTAAATAACTGGTTTATTGATTATGGCCTTCAACTGGACCCTTCAATAATAACAGCATCAGAAAATTATTAATACCAAGCGTACGATAAAGATGTCCCAGTTACGACAGGTGGAAAGTTTGGGAAAGTATTGGTGACCGTAAAGTAACAAGCAAAGACATTTTGTCTTTGCTTGTTTTCTATCGTTTGTTGCGTAAAAAGAATGTTAGGCAATGACAGATTAATAAGAAATGAAAGGGAGCGAATATTTGTTGGCACTCAATCAGACTATAAAAAACAGTTAAAAAATGCTTTTGAATGCATAAGTCTTTGAATGTATCAATGGTTGACACTGCTATAAGCATAACAGATGACCGCCATGATAGTTTTATAAAGCTCCGTTAATACATTAAGCGATAATCATCACAATTAAATTAGTTCATTTTATTTTTAGCATTCGGAAGGTATTGAGAGCGTAAAATAGTTTGTGTAAATGAATAAAAGCACGAAAAAGGGAAGCCCTTTTCTAGTAGAATTAAGTCACCACAACCAACCCACAGAAAAGAGGACTTCCCTATGACTGATTTTACTACAGATATTGCCCAAGCTCTAGTTCGAAAAGAAGATTTACAAGAGGTTTTCCGGTTTCATTTAGAAGCAGCCGTCAATACGCTTTTAGCGACGGAGCTCACGGCGTTTTTAGACTACGAAAAATACGACCGCATTGGCGTGAATTCGGGTAACTCTAGAAATGGTTCTTACAATCGTACACTTCACACCGAATTTGGTGATCTTCAGCTCACCATCCCAAGAGACCGGAATGGAGACTTTCATCAACAAACGGTGGCTCCTTATAAGCGCTCAAATGAAACCTTAGAGTCCTTCGTCATGCATATGTATCAAAAAGGCGTCACGACAAGTGAGATCGCTGATCTGTTGGAGCGCATGTACGGCCATTATTACACGCCTCAAACCATCTCAAACATGACCAAAACAATGGAAACTCAAGTGAAAGCATTTAAAGAACGCTCGCTCGCGAAAAGGTATGTATGCATCTATTTAGATGCCACCTTTATTGCGGTTAAACGGGACACCGTTTCAAAGGAAGCGGTTTATTTAGTCATTGAGATTCAAGAAGATGGCTCAAAAGAGGTCTTGGCGTATACGATTGCCCCAACGGAATCCGCGTTTATTTGGCAAGAAGTCCTTGAAGATCTTCGTGAACGAGGTGTTGAAGAGGTGCTTTTATTTATATCCGATGGGTTAAAAGGCATCAAAGATGCCATCCAACACATTTACCCATCATCACGTTACCAAGCGTGCTGTGTGCACCTCGCGCGTAATATTTCCCATAAAGTTCGGGTGTCAGACCATGCAGAAGTTTGTGACGATTTTAAGCAGGTTTATCGTTCTTCTAATAAAAAAGAAGGGCAAAAAGCACTTGATGCGTTCGTAGCAAAGTGGAAAAAAGCGTATCCTCGTGTGATCAAAACCCTTGAACACAACGAGCATATTCTCACATTTTATGACTTCCCTAAAGCGATTTGGAGGAGTATTTACTCAACAAACCTCATCGAGTCGTTTAACAAACAGCTAAAGAAATACAGTAAGCGCAAAGAACAATTCCCAAACGAATCTTCAATCGAACGCTTTTTGGTGAGCCAATTCGAGCCTTATAATCAAAAGTTTTCAACAAGGTGTCACCTTGGATTTGAACTAGCCCGTGCCGCATTAGTGGAGATGTTTGATCAGAAATGAGCGTAAGAGATGATTTATTTACTAGGAATAGGGTTTCTATTTACACAAAATTCTTGACGGTCCCAAGGTATAAACAAAATATAATAAATGTGCATTGAGTAATGAATATTTATAATTTATAATAATATTAGTTTGTAAAGGAGGGATTTTTTGAATTTTAAAGAAACGAAAATCATATTAATAAATGCCATTCTCAGTGGAATTATATTATTAATTATTTCAACTTTTTTAGCTTCTGGTTTTATTGCTGATAACTACTCTGGTACTACATGGCCAGTACTACAATTTATAAGCTTCTTATTAATGTGGCTTCTGGGTCTATTGCTAGGGCTGTTTCTAAGGATTAATTGGCTATCTCTCTCTTTAATGTATACAGCGCCTATAACTGGTTACATAATAGCTGTATTGATCATGTTTTTTGAATAATGAATCACAAATCACTTTTTTTTAGTCGAACGAGAAATACCCACATTTTCTAGCATAAGTTATTTGAACAGATCTATAAAAAATTCAATTGGATGAAAAAAATAAAACCATTCTCGTGTATGAGTACAAATATTAGTAATGCAATAGATGAAATAGCTATAAGTACTGCAAGTCTTTTGCTGAGGCGGTTTTAACTATGTCGTACCGAGGCAATGGCTAACGCGCTTCTTAGCCATCATTTTTTATATTGTCCGATTATTGTTTCCGATCTCTTTTAATTCTGTATTGGTATGTCTTTAAAGGTCTGTATCCGAAAGGAAGAAAAATATTCGACTGTGCGTTTT
>BAXC01000042.1 GCA_001310375.1 Bacillus sp. JCM 19041
TTCCGCTTCCCCAATTCATTCTCCGCACTTTCTTCTCGAATCTCCGCATCCAGCTCGTAAATCTCCGACTTGTGCATTAAATGTCCACTTTCCACATTCAATCTCCACATTTTCTTCTCGAATCTCCACATCCGGCTCGTAAATCTCCGACTTGTACATTAAATGTCCACTTTCCCGATTCAAACTCCGCATTTTCTTCTCGAATCTCCACACTCGGCTCGTAAATCTCGAACAGTTATGTTCCAATCAAATCGTGGTTTGTCTACACTCTAAAAAAGAGGATGCCTAGGCATCCTCTTTTTTACGCTCTAATTCCTCGCCAATAAACAGTCCAGACCGTTTCCAGATGCCGTTCAACTTCTTCCAAAGTATAAAAAGTTGTTTCGTTTGCAAGTCCATCAATCAAATAAAAGTACGTATGAGCGATGCTCGCAGCATCAAGCTCTTTAGTGATTGCATTGGCAACTTGTCCGCGAGAAATGACCTCTTCCACGATCGCTCGTGCTTGCTTATCACTTTCCTCAGCACTCGCAGCAAGCTGCTCTTCGAGTCCTTGGGGAGGATACTGAATAAAACGATTATAAAACTGAAGGCTCGTATCATTCGTGCAAGATCTTGTAAGTGAATTTTCATTGATTCGAATAACAACGTCTCAACATTGTCTATATCCAATACCAGTGAAGCCTTTACGAAGTCGACATATTCATCAGCCATTTTTTTATTAATATCTATAAACAACGCTTCTTTGCTTTTATAATGGGCATACAACGAAGGTTTTTTAATGCCAACCTTCTCCGCGATTTTTGCCATCGATGTTCCTTCATAGCCATTCACTGCAAAAAGTTCCATACTCTCTGCTAAAATTTTTTCTTTTGTATGCATCACGTTCTCCTTTACAACAAAATCAATCTACGTTATAATCCTTTAACGACCGATCGGTAGGTTGCACTTATTGTAACTTTCTTTCTGTTATATGTAAAGGGACTCTCACGCCGCTTTACCCTACCTATCGTTAGGTTTTACATTATTTTACGGGATTTGGTCACACTAATTAGGATGACATCGATCCTTAGAGGAGAAACAAACTATGGAACAACAGTCTTTATTCAAAAACCGCACATTCGTGCTTCTGCTAATCGCCGGCGTCTTTGCCGTTGTTGGCTTCAGCATGTTCCTGACGACAACAACATGGTATGTTGTCACGGTTCTTGCTCTGCCAGCTCACTGGGCCTTGTCCTTATCGCGGCAACAGTGCCACGATTAATTATGATGGCCTTTGGTGGCGTACTTGCGGATAAATATAAAAAAACAACGATTATGTTTGGCACAAATTTATTGCAAGCTGTACTCTTATTTTCGATTTACTTGCTTGTTGATTCTGATTCAATGACACTTGTTATCTTGCTTGTACTAGCAGGCTTTTTCGGTATGCTGGATGCATTTTTTGGACCGGCAAGTTCTTCTATGATTCCAAAAATCGTCGAAAAGTCACAGCTCCAACAAGCAAATGCTTATTTTCAAGGGGTCGACCAAGTATCGTTTATCGCCGGTCCAGTAATTGCTGGCCTTATTATGGAAACAAATACAATTTCCACAAGTTATTTGGTCGCAACGATCCTTGTGCTTTTATCAGCGGTCGTTATATTCCCACCGTTTATTAAAGAAGCGCCTGTAGAAAATAAAGTCGTTCAAAGTCCTTTAAAAGATTTACGAGAAGGGTTTTCTTATATTCGCAACTCCCATTTTCTATTAACAGGATTGGTTGTCCTAATTACCCTTAACTTCTTTGTTTTTGGTGCGCTTCATATCGCCATTCCATTGCTCGTTGATTTACATGGTGGAACACCGATTAACTTAAGTTATATGGAAGTAAGCCTTGGTTTGGGCATGGTCACTAGTACAGTACTGCTAAGTTTTGTTCAAATTAAGCGAAGAGGATTCACTTCACTCCTTGGTTTGTTTGCGTCACTAGCAGCCTTACTCGTCTTTAGTTTCGCACCGAATCTGACCTTCTTAACAGCGGTTGTCTTCATAATCGGATTTTCCATGTCCTTTGTGTTTATTCCATTCTTCACAGCAGCACAGGAAGGGACCGATAGCCGTTTAATGGGCCGTGTCATGAGTATCATTTTCCTTGCGATGAACGGATTTGACCCAATTGCATACGGACTGGTTAGTGGCTTTGTGGCCATCGACATTCCAATTCAATTGATACTTTTCAGTTTGGCAATCGCAGGACTGGTTATTGCAAGTACGGTCTTATTTAAAGCAAAATCGTATTTACGCTCATAAGTATAAGTCGCTTTCTATTGGAGAAAGCGACTTTTTTATTATTTCTAATGAGAAAAATCCAGTTAGAGTTACTCTAACTGGATTGCCCTTTTATCTAGCCCAATTACGGGCCGGCTTATACCCAGAATGATGAAGAAAGTGTTGGACGGTTTCATCACTAAGTCCGTTTAAAGGAATGTTTTTCTCTAGCGCAAGGATATGCATTCGCGCCGTGTACTCCAACGTTTGTAAAGCTGTCCGAGCTTCCTTTATATTCACATCACAAACAATAATGCCATGATTCTCGAGTAAAAAGATATTGGCTTTCTTTGCACTTTCTTTTACCGCTTGAGCAAGTTCCTTACTCCCTGGTTGGTAAAATGGAATTCGCACCACACGTTCCAAATAATACATTGATTCTACGAAATAATTCGAAGGAATCTGTAAATTAGAGTTGGCAATGAACGTACTATAAAAAGGAGATGCGTGGAGAACGGCATGGATTTCAGGACGTTGCTCATAAATTCCTTCGTGCATGAGAAACTCTTTCGACGGTTTCTTCCCCACCACATGTTCTCCATCTTTACAATAGGAGAAATCATCTAATTCCAATTCACCTAAATAGGTTCCTGTGGCCGAGATGAAATAACCGTCCTCACATCTGGCACTAATGTTTCCGGCGGTACCCCAAGCGAGGTCTTTATCCATCATAAATTTGCCGGTTTTCTGTAGATCGGATAATATTGCCTGATTGTTCATTTTTGTTCACTCCATTTATTCGTTTTTATTTCATCCACTCAACCACCGATGTTGTAATAGAAGGAATAAAAAGTAATAATTAATAAGCAAATGAGAACGGCGATATAAAACGGAATTAAGCTTATCGTCAGTTTGTCCATTCGAAGTCTCCCTATTTTAGAGACCACAAACAAGTTTAATCCTAGTGGTGGTGTAACCATACCAATTGCAAGAGTCACAATCATAACAATACCGAAGTGAACCGGATCAATTCCTAATTCGGAAGCTACAGGTACTAAGATTGGAGCCAATATAATAATCGACGCATTCGTTTCCATAAACATCCCGACAAATAGAAGTAAAAGAACAACAATTCCTAGGAAGACCATTGGATTCTCTGATATCGAGGTGATGACACCAGCCACCTGTTGTGGAACGTTTTCTATCGTTAAAATCCAACTGAATAGTCCAGCAGTAGCAAGGATCAACATGATTGTGGAAGTTGTTATCGATGCTTGCGATAAGATTATTTTAAGTTTTTCTAAAGTAATTCCTCGATAAACAAATACACCTACTATAAATGCATAGCTACTGCCACACCCGCGGCTTCGGTTGCCGTAAACACCCCTGTATAAATCCCACCTAAAATAATAACAGGCATGATTAGTGCAGGAATCGCTTTAATAAAAGCTTCACCTATTTCTTTGCCGCTTTTCTTCTCTTCTTTAGCGTAATTACGTTTCTTTGCAAGGATATACACTGTTATGATAAGTCCGATTCCAATAATGATACCAGGCACCATACCAGCGATAAATAAATCTCCAATTGATGCCCCAACCGCCGTACCGTAAAGAATTAACGGAATACTTGGTGGCATGATAATTCCAAGTGTACCTGAAACAGCTTGTACACCTCCAGCAAACTCCTTGTCATAGCCGCGAGTGATCATTGCAGGTATTAAAATAGCTCCAAGAGCTGCAGTGGCTGCCACACTAGAACCAGATATCGCTGCGAAAAACATTGTTGTAACTACGGTAACAACAGCTAATCCCCCTGTCAGATGCCCTGTAAGGGCATTTGCTAAGTTAATCAACCGCTGCGATATTCCCCCATATTCCATTATGACCCCAGCTAATATAAACAGAGGGATTGCAAGTAACGGAAATGAATCTAACGATACGAATGCTCTTTGCGCTAACGTCAATAAAGAAATATCGCCAGCTACAATCATCGCAATACTAGATGATAACCCAAGTGAGATTGCAACTGGCACGCCGATCATGAATAATACTAATAACGAAACAAGTAATACAATGATCATTTGCTTTCACCAACTATTCTATCTGTACTTTCACTTTCTTTATTCGGTCTTACTAACAAAGCAATAATATTCACTAACATGACAAGAGCACCTAAGGGAATTGCCGCGTATGCCCAAGCCATTGAATATTGCAAGGTTGGGGTAGACTGTCCAATGACCATATAGGTAAGCTTGGCGCCATAATAAGCTAACATGACACAAAAGATTGCACTAATCCATAAAATGATTTTTTGCAAACGCTCCTTGTTCTTTTGCTTGATGACGTCTAATAAAAAATCAATCGCAATATGCTGGTTGTAGCGCATCGCCAATCCTGACCCTAAGAAAACAATATAAATCATTAAGTATCGAGCAATTTCTTCCGTCCAACTAAGAGGAACATTAATGACAAAACGTGTTGTAACTTGTAAAACAACCAATATGGCTAATACCACAAGCATGATTGATACCAAATATTTAATCCCATTATTTATGCTGTCAATTATTTTGATATACGTATTCATCAGTCTTACTCCCTCATACTTTGTATCGTGTCATAGAGATCTCTACCATACTTGTCCGCTAATCTCTCATTCACGTCTTGCACGGCATCTCTAAATGGCTCTTGGTCTACTACAATTACTTCAACCCCTTCATCAACCATCATTTGAAGCGCCTCTTCCTCTTCAGAGAAAACGATTTCATTTTGATAGATACGAGCCTCTTCTGCTGCTTCTAAAACGGCATCCCGCTCATCTTCGGTTAATTCTTCAAATGCCATTTCGCTCATTAACAACTGAACGTAACCAAACACATGATCAGTCATAACTAGATAATCCTGCACTTCATGAATCCGGGCACTTGCAGTAAACTCAATTGGATTCTCTTGTGCATCGATTACCCCTGTTTGCAAAGAAGAATACACTTCTCCAAAGTTCATCGGGGTGGGACTTGCTCCCATCGCTTTCCATCCCTCAACTGAAGCTTCAATATTCGGACCCGAATCTTTGTCCCTCTCAAATCTTCTGGTGATTCAACAAGCTTATTTGTTGTTAGTTCTCTCGGTCCTCGCAACCAAAACTCCAGTCCTCGCACACCTGTCTCTTCTAATGTCTCTTCTTGTAATCGCTTTCCATCTTCACCATAAACAAATTCTTCTAAATGATCCAAATCTTCGAATAAGTAAGGGAGCTCTAAGATTGAGTACGGCTCATAGAAGTTTGACATGACGCCTGCAACTAAAGCAAAATCAACCGATCCTATTTGCATTCCCTCTACCAAATCCCGGTCAGCTCCTAAAGTAGAGCTTGGATATACCTCTACCTTGACGGAGCCTTCCGTTTTCTCATTAACTAATTCTGCGAATCGAAGTGACCCTTTATGCCATGCATTTGACTCACTTTGAATATGCCCTAGTCTTAGTAATGTCGGTTCATTTTCAGCAGATGTACTCTGGTTACAAGCAGCTAGCATGAGAGCAACAACCGACATCGGTATGACATTCTTTATTAATTTCACTATTAATCCTCCTGTTCAAAAGAAACGATTACTTTTACGGAGTGATCTTGCTTTTTATCAACCATTTCAAATCCTTTGCCCGCTTGTTCATAAGACAACTTATGAGAAATGACTTTTTCTACGTCGAGTTCACCTTTAGTGATAATATCTAATGCTTGTTCGCTATCAGGACGATTGTACGTCATACATCCAACGATTTCTTTTTCATTCTGCTGAAGTTGTTCGATATCAATTGATTGCTCACCGTGGAACATCGCTACCGTTACAACTCTGCCACCTTTTTTTAATAAATTCAGCGCATCATTTAAGATTCCCGGTACACCAGCTGTAATGAAGACTTTATCAAATGAACCATTAAAGCTTGCTTTCGCTTCCTTGATCCATGTTGGATTGTCTTTAATGTTAATCACATCTGAAGCGCCCATGTCTTTGGCAACGTCAAGAGAGTATTCCAGTACATCTGTAACAATCACATCATTGACACCTCTGGCTTTAACCGCAATCAAAGTAAGTAAGCCAATTGGTCCTGCACCTAAAATGGCAACGCGATCCGTTGATTGAACATCACCTTTAAGAGCAGCATGCACACCTACTGCTAATGGCTCTACAAGTACGCTTGATCATAGCTAACGGAATCTGGTAAGGCAATGACTTGCGCTTCAGGTGAAACGAAGTACTCAGCCATCGTTCCTAACCAATCACCCATTCCTGGAGCTAATCGTTTATCGGAGTAATTGACATTACCCGTAAACACTCCTTCACTCTCACCAGTTCCTATTTGCGGCTCAACGGTCACACGGTCACCAACTTGAAACTTCGTAACCGCTTCCCCAACTCTCACCACTTCACCAGCCACTTCATGGCCGATGACAACAGGTGGTTTACGGAAGGGATGTAACCCCTTATATGTATGAATGTCTGATCCACAAATACCAGCAACAGCGACTTTAATAAGCACTTCATCTTTCTTAACTACTGGTATTTCGATTTCTTTGATGCTTATTTTCTCTGCATCCTCTACAAATACCGCTCTCACAAATAATCTCTCCCTTTATATACGAACAACCTATTGAAAATACATCATTTTCGACTCAAACAGATGCTTTTTCATCAGTCAGAGCATTTCTCGTCCCTTGCTTTTAATGCATTAAGGATTTCCAGATGCTCTGCGTAAAATTTTTGTACTCTAGTTGGATCTTTCTTTAAATGCCGAAGTGTAATTCGACGTAAGTGGTCTTGGTAGTTTAATAGGATTTTCGTAATTTCACTGTTTCCACTGAATTCACTAATTGCAAGATGGAATTCATGGTCGAGAGTAGCAAACATCTTTACGTCTTTTTCAATAGCTGCCTGTTCTGTGGCAGCTACATTTTCTTCTAACTCTCTAATCTGCTCATCAGATATACGTTGATAAATATCCTGACAGTTAAACGTTTCTAGTGCGATTCTCAAGTTATAAATATCATTAATTCGCTCAATCGATATATCAATGACAATGATTCCTTGTTTGGAAGAAACACTCACAAATCCTTCAGACTCCAAACGAACGAGTGCGTTCTTAATTGGTGTCTTGCTCATGCCTAACTCATCAATTAATGTTCGTTCAGATAGAAATTGTCCCGCCTCATAATACTCTTCAAGAATTTTTTCTTTTATTTTTTCATAAGCAACGTCTTTTAATAACATATTCTCGTTCATTCCTTTTATTTAATTAGAGCCGGACTGAAAGACTTTATTAAAAAACGTTGGACCGCCTAGCTGTCCGCTTTTCAATGCAATCTCTAATCCATCATATTTAGTGCTCTCTGAATATGCTAAACATAAAGGAGCTCCTGGCGCAATAGAATCTAACACTTCTAGGCCATAGATATCGAGATTAGATGTTACAAAACCAGATGTATCCCCACCAGAAATAATGACTCTACGAATATCTACCTTATCTAGAACTTGTTTTGTCCAAATCCCGAGCTTTTCCCCGATATATATTCCAATCTGATCTTTCGGGACACCGTTTTCGATTAAATGTTTTTTCGTATCTGCAATAATTGGATCATCTGCACCCTTAGCAGTGTAGATGACTACTCGTTTCTTTTCTTCGATCTGCTGTGCAATCGTCTCTAAAAATTGTCTGGCCTTCGCTTCATCCGTGTATAACTCATAAGGAATTTGTTCCAAATGAAAACCAGCTTCTTCTGCTGCATCAAGCTGCATTTTCGTTACTTCGGAGACGCTTCCCGAAACCGCAAAGAGCTTATCAGCCTTACTTGGTTTTACAACTCGATCAATATGATCGAGTTTGTTTTTATGCTGCATCATATCTCCAATCGCATATTCAATTCCAGATGAACCAACCAAAAATTGTGCTTGATCGCTTCTTTTTTCCCAGAGGATTTCTGAAAACTTTTTCATATGCGTATCATTCATTGCGTCAAACAGTGTCATCCCAATCGACTTTTCTTCTTGTTGAATCATTTCAGTAGCCGTTTTTGTCTCTAAATCACGCACAGTTACCTTGGTCACTTTTTGATTCGTCTGTTCTTGTAAATGCTTCGCAAGATCCGCTTCATTCATCGGAGTTACTGGATGCTTAGACATTACAGGATGCGTATCTAATCGATAAACTTCATCATTAAAAACAGCAAAATGATTACCGAATATTGTATACCTTCCCAGATTAGGCGCGGCCACTAACAATGGGTAACTGCCTCATTAAAATAATTTCTCGCTAGGTCACTAGCAAAGCCAATACTCCCAACCTCTGGAGAAGAATCAAAAGTTGAACATACTTTATAATGAACAAAATAAGGATTAAGCGTTTTTAGAAATTCATAAACAGGTATCAATTCTTCTTTCATTCCATCTAACCCTTTTGCCCTCGCGGTTCCAGCTACCCCAACACAATCAACATCTTGAAAACGATTTAACAATTCTTTATCAGGAATTCTTAAGAAAAGAATCGTCTTTAATCCATAACGATCGAGCGCTTCCATTGCATCCGTAGATCCAGTGAAATCGTCACCATAAAACCCTAATAAATATCTTTTCAACTTATTCACCACCATGAAAATCTAACTTAGATCTAAGTTGTATCTAAAGAGATCGTACCAACAACATTTTCGTATGTCAATATAAAAATAAAAGCGATTTCATAAAATACACTAGCACTCCTTTCCCTTTTCTACTTTAAAAACAAACATGTACTAGCTACAACCCTCGATCAAACATAGAAGAATCTTAAATCCAAGCTTTAACTAGACTCACCACAATTGAAACCCCTTCCATTTTTCAGAATCCACTTGACATTCAATCATTTGCATATGATAATTTGTTTACGAAAACGTTTACGTAAAGGTGGGAAGCGGGTGAATAAACCTACGATTAAAGACGTTGCTAAAGAAGCAAACGTTTCCATAGCTACTGTTTCTCGTATTATTAATAACGGAGTAGGCTACTCTGCAAAAACAAAAGACCTTGTTATGCAAACGGTTCAAAAAATGGGTTATTCACCAAATGCGATTGCCCGAGGACTTATTAATAAGCAAAGCAATACGATAGGTGTACTTATGCCCGAATTATCAGGACTCGTTAGCGCAGAGATTTTACACGGCATCGAAAAGGCTGCCCATAGCCAAGGACAGAGTGTCATTGTTTGCAACACAGCATCTGTTGGATCGCAGACACTCGATTACTTAAAACTGCTCCAAGAAAAGCAAGTGGATGGCATTCTATTTACTAGCCAATTCCTTACTCGCAATTATGCTGATTTTATTCAAAAAATGGGCGTACCAGTCATCACAATCTCGGCCTATTCAGAGGACGAAAACATTCCCTCCGTACGGGTGGATGATGAAACAGCCGCTTATGATGCTGTTCAATACTTACTACAACAGGGTCACAACGAAATTGGATGATCAGTGGTTCTCCTGGAGACAGGCTTGCTGGAGCCCCCCGTATCAACGGTTATAAAAAAGCATTACAAGACGCAGGCATTCCCTTTGATGAGACGAAAGTCGTTTGGCGAAATGGCTTTTATTTTGAAGACGGACGAGAAGCATGTTCTCAACTACTCGATGAACATCCTACGATTACTGCTCTATTCGCCGCTAGTGACGAACTAGCCGTTGGTGCCATGACATCTGCATCTGATCGAGGCATTCATGTTCCAGACCAGCTTTCAATTATTGGCTATGATGGTACTAAATTAAGCGCTATGGTTCTTCCTCCGTTAACAACAGTATCGCAAAACTTTATTGAAATGGGCGAGACAGCAGCTACTTTGCTACTTGAATCCATTCAAACCGGATCCGTTAGTAATGGGGCAACCATACAACATCAAATTATTGAACGAAAATCAGTGAGGAAACACTAGTTTCCTTGTTTTTTGGACCGTTACGTAAACGCTTACGTAAGTTTCATTTCATCTACTCTTTAGGAATGATTGAAGCAACCTCTTATTTTATGAAATCGTTCTCTTATTTAAATACACTACCTAGGAAGGTGTTATTTATGAAATTTAGCTTATCGCTCTCAATTGTTGCTGCTTTATTGTTTGTTGCTGGCTGTTCCAATAATCAAGCGGATGATGGAAGAGTGGAACTTGAATTGTTTTCAAATAAGGCAGAAAACATCGGCACTTACCAGAAACTAATTGAACGGTTTGAAGCAGAACATGAAGATATTTCAATCAATCTGTACGCTCCACCAGATGCGGAAACATTACTCCGCACACGGCTCGTCAAAGACGATATGCCAGATATGTTAGCAATTGGTGGAAGTGCCATTTATGCAGAACTATCTCAAGCGGGCATTCTTGTTGATTACAGTGGTGACCCAATGCTTGATGGTATCCAAGATGCTTATTTAACGATGATTGCCGAGCTGGAAGGTCCCGACCAAACAGGGATCCATGGCGTACCATTCGCCGCAAATGCCAATACAGTCATTTACAATAAACAAAAACTGGATGAACTTGGACTTAGCGTTCCCAAAACGTGGGATGATTTTATCGTCGCACTTGAAACTGCGCAATCAGCCGGAGAAATTCCTATCTATTTTACGTTCCAAGACGCTTGGACAACGATGCCTGTTTGGAATTCTGTTACAGGCGTCCTTCAACCAGAACAGTTCGCAACAAAAAAAAACAGAAGGCGAGCTGACTTTTGCCGAAACACATCAGGAAGCAACAAATAAACTACTAACTTTACTCGACTACGGTCATGACCGTATGTACGGCATTGGCTATGACGATGGCAATCGTGCCTTCGCACAAGGAGATGGACTTTTTTACTTTCAAGGGAACTGGGCAGTGCCGGAGATTCTAACAACAAATCCAGAGATGGACCTTGGTGTCTTTGCAATGCCCACTACAAATGAAATGGAGGAAAACAAGCTTGTATCAGGAGTAGACGTTTTATTTTCCACACTTAAAGATTCAGAGCATCCAGACGAAGCCGGAGCGTTTATTGAATTTATGTTAGAAGAAGAACAGTCCGAGCAATACATGGCGGAACAAGCGGCATTCTCGGTACTTGATGGTGTGTTATCTGATGACCCTTACATGGATGGAATTCGTGATGATTTTGCCGAAGGCACGATTACGAGTTTCCCAGACCACTTCTACCCTCCTGGCATGGGTGTGGAAAACATGGTTCAAGAATTTATGTATCGAAAAAACGAAGATGATTTCTTCAATCGGTTGGACCGGGAGTGGGATCAAATTCAACTGCGCTTTTAGAAAGGAGCGAGGATAATGAAATCAAGACAACGCGCTTTTTTGCTTATGACGGTGCCAGCACTCGTTCTTTTCTTTTTCTTCCATACCTTTCCGCTACTCCAAGGCGTTTTTTATAGCTTTACGAATTGGCGCGGATACGGTGAATGGGATTTCGTTGGCTTCTCAAACTACCTGAATGTTTTCCAAGATATGCGTGCTTGGAGTGCTTATGGCTTTACATTCCAATTTGCGATTGTTTCAACGATTTTGGTTAATATTTTTGCATTGCTTATTGCTCTTGGCTTAAATGCCAAGATTAAGTTTCAGAAAACATTACGAGCCGTATATTTTCTACCTAATATTTTAAGCATTTTAATTGTCGGATATATTTTTCAATTTATTTTTACACTCTTTCTGCCACAGATCGCCGAACTATTTGGCATCAACGTGCTTGCAACAAATATTCTTGGCAGTCCTGATTATGCATGGATCGGTGTTGTCATCATGCTGTATGGCAGGCAACAGCCTTTAATGTCATTTTATACTTAGCCGGACTTCAAACCGTGTCTGAAGACGTATATGAAGCAGCAGCCATTGATGGAGCTCGCCCTTGGCGCAGGTTTTGGAGTATTACTTTTCCGATGATCGCCCCATTCTTTACGATTAATATGGTACTTGCCTTAAAAAACTTCTTAATGGTTTTTGACCATATTATCGCTTTGACTGGTGGCGGACCAGGTTATGCGACTGAATCGATCTCTGTATTAATTTTCCGTGGAGGATTTGAAGGCAGTCAGTTTGGCTATCAATCTGCCAATGCCGTCATTTACTTCATTGTCATTGTCGCCATTTCCATCTTTCAACTTCGCGTTTTACAAAAAAGGGAGGTGCAGCAGTAATGGCTATGAAACAAAAGAAGAAAAGAAATTGGCTCATCACAAGTTTGCTTATTCTTGGTTCACTCGTTATTCTTTTTCCACTATATTTAACAATCAATATTGCCTTAAAGACACCGCAAGAGATGGGTGAACCTTTGTTGTCGCTACCAAACGAATGGCGCTTTCAAAATTTCGCCGACGCGATGGAGCTAACCAATTTCTTTAGCGCGTTCACGAATAGCTTTATTGTTACCGCATCAGTCGTTGTCTTGACTGTGTTAAGCAATTCTCTTGTTTCTTATGCAATTGCCCGCAATATGCATAAAGGCTTTTACAAAGCGCTTTTCTATTATTTTGTTAGTGCCATGTTTGTACCGTTCCCAATTATTATGCTGCCGCTTGTGCGCCAGACAGCGATTTGGAACATGGACAATTTGCTTGGTCTAATCGTACTTTATATCGTGTTTCAACTGTCATTTAATGTCTTCATTTATGTCGGCTATATTAAATCAATTCCAGTTGAGCTAGAAGAAGCCGCGGTGATGGATGGGGCAAGTTCTTGGGGGATCTTTTGGAAAGTCATCTTTCCACTGCTCGGTCCTATGAATGCAACTGTGGCGATTTTAACGGCGCTGTATGCTTGGAATGATTTCCTGCTCCCGCTCGTTATATTAACAGACCCAGCTGATGCAACTCTGCCATTGACCCAGTACATCTTCCAATCAGAGTTTAGCACCAATTACAACTTGGCATTTGCTTCTTATTTACTGGCAATGCTCCCGATGATCCTTGTATATTTAATTGCCCAGCGTTGGATTATCGGAAATGTGACACGAGGTGCGATCAAGTAAGTGAAAAAAGCCGTCCATTCAATTGGGCGGCTTTCTGTATGAACCGATTGATAAAAGCGCTCTACTATCCTTCATTATGTAGAGCTGCTGTTCATTTCACAGTAATCCGGATTTTTCTAAAGTCTAGAAAGCAGCTTTGTTGTTGTAGTAAAAGGTACTCCTTTTTAAACTCATGCACTTCCTCGTTCAATTAATTTGACCTCAATCTCTTCCTGAGAGATTTCTTCCGCAAGCGCCTGCCTGAATGTCTTGCGTCCAATTTCATTTAGTTTCATATCAAGTGTCGTTAAATCAAAGATGCGTGCAATTGGTTGATTATCAAAGCCAATAACAGCAAGTTCAGTTCCAATGTTTATCCCTTGTTCTCGTGCTACCGTAATGGCGCCACTCGCCACTTGATCACTTGTAAGCATAAGAGCAGTTGGACGCTCGTCCAGCTTTAACCACTGTCTAATCAGCTCCGCTCCGTCTTCAAAATGAAAGCAACGGCTAAATACATATTCATGCCGGTACGGTTCATTGATTTCATTTAAAAATCTCGGTAAGCGGCTTCTCGCTGCAAGCTGTTTGTACCATCAAGACGACCAATCGAATACCCAATTTTATCATGTCCTTTTGCATGCAAATACGTAAGTGCTTGTTTGAAAACAGCATAATGGTCTACGTAAGTTCCGCTCACCTTCTTATTTAATGTTTGTTCATACAGCACGATATTGCCGTAATGGGTATAAGGTTCAATCACCTCTACCTGACACGTTCTCGAACAAATGATAAGCGCATCTACTTGTCTATGCTTAAGCATCTCCAGCGCTTCCAATTCTCGATTTTCTTCATACTTGGTTTGGATAAAAACGAGTTTGTAATGACTCTTAAATGCTTCCTCTGCCATCCCTTCAAGGAGAGCAGCGAAATAAGGCCGGTTTGTAAATGGTACAACCACACCAACCATAAACGTTTTTCCTGTGCTTAAATGAACAGCGTTGATGTTGCGGTCGTAGCGATGTTTTTTCATTACTTGTTCCACTGCATTACGCTTTTCATCACTCACATATGGGTGCCCGTTTAATACTCTGGAGACGGTTGATACAGAGACATTCGCCTCCTTTGCAATTTGCCGGATATTCGCCATCTACACATTCGCCTCTTTTCTTCTTGCTCTGAAACGCGTTTCATCTTGTATGCTCTTTCTATCAACTTAATAGGAGGAATTAAAAATGGTTCTTCTAGCTGGAATCAGCTCACTTCTTTTTATGTGCAGTTCCATTCTTGCACTAACTTGCATCGCAAGCAAGGCTCATCAAAAAAATGGATCCAAAGAAAAAAAGCAAGATCCCTTTCAGTATTTATTTGATGTCTATGATCAAACATCACCTAAAAAGAAAGCAAACACCTAAACCTCTCTTGCGCCTGTAAGCGCTCCAATAATCTTCATTTTTTATTTTTTACAAAGGACTAGACATCGAGCCGGTATTGCTGTATCTTTGGTATTCGTTTGCGCGAAACCGATGCGCATGAACACAAGGAGGGATGCTGAAGATGGCTCGCTTAATGAATAATCGCAAACTGATTTTAACCATTTTTATGATGGGGACTTTTGCTGTTGGAATGACGGAATATGTGGTGACAGGCCTTTTAACAGAATTCGCAAGGGATTTAAATGTCAGTGTTTCGACAACGGGGCTTTTGCTTAGCGTCTATGCGATAAGTGTAGCGGTCTTTGGCCCCATCCTACGGATTATCACCATTAAATATTCACCAAAACCGCTTTTAATTGGTCTTGTCGCGCTCTTTATCGTCAGCAATATTGTTGCGGCGACTGCGCCCAATTTCGAGGTCCTGTTGTTGTCTCGCCTCATGTCAGCAGCCATGCATGCGCCGTTCTTTGGCTTATGTATGTCAATGGCAATCAACTTATCTGCACCAGAAAAGCGCACAAGCGCGATTGCAACCGTCCAAGGTGGATTAACGATCGCCGTTATGATTGGTGTTCCATTTGGCTCATATCTTGGTGGAATGCTTGATTGGCGCATGGTATTTTGGTTCCTCGTTTTACTTGGAATCATCGTCTTACTTGGTCTGATTGCTTTTGTTCCAAATGATAAGCATACAGAGATTCCTCAATTGAAAAAGGAATTACATGCATTGCGCAACAAAAATGTGCTGTGGGTGTTAGCCATTATCGTCTTTGGCTTCTCTGGCGTCTTTACCGCCTACACGTTTAAAGAACCGATGTTACGAGAGTTTGCCGGGTTTGGTGTTACTGGTGTCACATTTGGGCTTTTTGCCTTTGGTCTCGGTGCTGTCATTGGCAACTTCGCTTCTGGTCGTGTGCTTCCAAGTAAACTAACCAAAACCTTGATGCTTACCTTAATTGCGCTCGCCGCAGTGCTTGCTTCATTAACCTTTTTGCTACAAGTGCCAGGTGTTGCCTTTCTCATTTGTTTCTTGTTCGGCGCTGGTACATTTGGAACAACACCGCTTTTAAATGCAAAGGTCATTTTGGCCGCAAAGGAAGCACCGATGCTTTCTGGTACAATCGCTGCGTCGATCTTTAATGTTGCAAACGCGATTGGCGCGACACTTGGAACCGTCTTTCTAAACGCTGGCTTTAGCTACACGATGATTACTTTTGCAGCAGCAGGCATTATTATATTTGGTCTACTGCTCACCGTTATTACAAGTCGGGTTGAAGATAAAACATTGTTTGAATAAGAAAAAAGAGTGTTGCATTAAGTGCAACACTCTTTTTCTATCGTTACATTAATTAAGGACTTATCTTGCCCCACATAATGACTCCATTTTAACTACTTCTTTTTCACAACAGGAACCCAAATTTCTGTTTTTTCATCATTTCCTTTAACAAATTCAGGTGCTTCTGCTAATTCATAACCAGAGATAGGGAACCACTCGGTATACACTCGCTCCCATGTGGTTAATAATGCGTCTGGCATTTCTCCTATCGCTTGAAATACTGCCCACGTTTGGGAAGAGATCGCAAGTTGTTCAAGTTCTTTGGGACATGGCTTGCTAGTAGCTGTAGCAATATAGTAATCAACGTCTCCATTCTCTTTTGTCAATGAAACATGTAATATGCCCGAAAACGAGGTATTATCGTAAGGCTTAACAACATCTTCGATTTCCTCGAGATTTTTCCACATTTCCGGGTTGAATTCAGATCCATTTGAAGACACTGTTTCTTTTTTTCCCACAACAGTAAAAGCTTCTTTCTCCACAAATCTGTAGTTCATTTCTACATCTCCCTTAATCGCAATTTGAAAGGTCATCATGGGATAAGCTTTTAATGGAACGTCAGAGTTTTTGACTGAACTAGGAGTTACATCATGCAGCATTTGAAATGCTCTTGAAAAGGAATCAGGTGATTTATAGCCATACTTAATAGCCACATCAATGACTCTCACATTCCTTTCTTTTAAATCAAAAGCAGCTAAGGTCAAACGCCTTCTACGAACATATTCCGTTAATGAGATACCTGCTATGAACGAAAACATACGTCTAAAATGATGCTCTGAAAAGTATGCAATCCTTGCAACTTCTGCATAATCAATCTCTTCATCCAAATTGTGTTCGATATAGCTTACTGCTGCGTTCATATTCTTAAGCAAATCCATTTAAATAACCTCCCTTCGCTTTTAAGAATAACAAAATGACCATTCCATGATCCGATTAACTCTGTTCAGATTTGTAGGCTTGTATATAAAGGCAATACAACACTATTAAAATGAAAGGAACCACAAGTAGCGTTCTGTTCTTTTTATTTCAACCTGCTCACTTACAATGACGCACTATAACGATACAATTAACCGTTCCGCAATCGGGAAGCAACTTGTTTAAGCTCCTCTTTACTTGCAGTTAAGTCGACCTTATCGATATATGCTTTGGACGTTAGATCATGATAGTCTTCCAACGGTATAAGGTGGATATGCAAATGGTTTTGATCAAATCCAACAACCGCCATGCCCACTTTTTTCGGTTGAAAGGTGCGATTAAGCCACTCGCTCATTAGGCGTGCTGCCTGCATCAATTGAATATAGCTTTCTCCATCAAGTTCATGAATCGATTCAGCATGTTGTTTAGGCACAACGAGTGTATGTCCGGGACGAATGGGACGAATATCTAAAAAAGCAACGCACCACTCGTCTTCATATACAAGATGGCTCTCCATTTCTTTAGCAGCAATCGCACAAAATAGACAGCTCAAAGCCAAATTGAAAACCTCCTTTATTACTTAAAAGACGGACTTAAAATGCTCCAGACATCAAATAAATTCCCGTCCAAATCTTCAAATATAAAGTTCCTGCCTTCATGCCCCCGTCTTCGATCTCGCCCACTTTCACACCGCTTTCGGATAACGATTGATGGAACCATGCAACTGCTTGAGTCCATCCACTTCAAACGTGACCGAAAACTGTTTTTCTCCTTTTGCCGTGTAGAAATACGATCGTTCACTCTCTTTTGCTTTCATAAGAAAGACACTATGGTTTGCCAAATCGATAATGGCTTTGTCTTGATCTTTATAGTTGCATGTTGCACTTAATTTTTCTTCATACCACTGTGCTGCACGATCAACATTACGTACAGGTAAATACGTTGTACCAACTCTAATTAATTTTTGTTCCATTAGAATTCTCCTTCTATTCGCTTTTAAGTGATGCCATTCACATTAAGTAGTAAAAAAATTCGACAAAAACTACAAAAACCCTGCACCTTCATTCTTCAACAATCCGAATTCGCTCTCCAAGAGAAACGATGTTAACGAGCAATAAAAGGTGATACGATAGAAAGCAAGAGTCATCCAGGAGGTCCTACACCATGCTTTTTTTCTCAAAAAAAACAGAAGCAATTATCCGTTACGCCTTTTTAGCCATTTTTTTCGTTTTCTTAATCGGTTCCATTGCCTTGTCGAAGGAGAACGTAACTGATCAAATCATTTTATATGGTATTGCTGGTATATCTGCGATCGGTATTATCACAGGAATCAACCGTATTCAAGTTGAACGCAAAAGCGCCATATTTGAAATTGGGTTTTGTACCCTTGCACTTATCCTTATATTCTTTGTTTTTTAACAAGTTGATTGGAGGAACAGACATATGGAGAAAAATAATACAGCGGAAACGCTCTGGCAAGCTTATTTGCAGAAAGTTCCTACTGCCGCAAACAATGGCTATAGTGCCTTTGCTTTCGGAGATGGTACAAAAGAAATGGCTGATGAGCTATGCGCTCTTGTTGTCGAAGGAAAAAAAACGGGGACTTCGTCTAATTTTGCTATGTACGGAGAAGAACCAATTCCAAAAACAGGCGAGTACAGTGTGGTTTTAGATGGCGAAGGCAATGCCGTTGCAATCATTGAATTTATTGCCGTTGATCTCATTCCATATCACGAAGTGACGGAAGAACATGCCTATTTAGAAGGGGAAGGTGACCGCACGCTTGATTACTGGAGAAGTGTACACGAACCCTTTTTTACGAAAGAACTGGAAAGTGTAGGGCAAGTCTTTACAACTGATATGATCGTCGTGTGCGAACGTTTTAAAGTTGTTCAATTGCCCAAATGAAGATGATTTGCTAGGAGGCTTTACCGTGGAATTTACACTTGTGCAAAGCACGATAGAGGATAAAGCTTTTATTTCAGATCTACGGATGGCTGTATTAGCAGATGACTTCAACCGCCATCATTTGCCTGATGAACAAGTCTTGTCTCGCTTTAACGAAAACTTTAATCCTGACACAACATACTTAATTAAATTCCGTGGAGAAACGATTGGCTGCATTGGCATTCGTCCTGAAGGCGATGAAGTGTCGCTGAAAAACTTTTACCTTGATCCTGCCTACCAAGGAAAAGGGATTGGCCGCGCTGTTTTTCAATCTGTTCTTCACAAACATCAAGACAAACGTGTGATTACATTAATGATTTTTAAAGGGAGCCGTGCAAAAAAGCTCTATGAAACATTTGGTTTTTCTGTTGTTGATGCGAATGAACGTGTGGAGACAATGTGTTTGTATAACAAAGTGGGCCTCAAATGAATGAGGCCCACTTTGCTTTTTTCACAGCATGGAAAACAAACTTCATCTATCCTTCAGACATATTGCTTTATTTCGTTTGGAATCTCACTTATATCGATTGGTTGCACCAATAATCACCTACTTAGACATAAAAAAAGTCCCTATTAAAAAAGGAACGAACGTTCGTTTTTAGTGCAGCGAAAGAGAGCAGATGCTCCCTTGATTTTCATATTATTAGTATAATACAGCGATTATTATAAGTCTATATTTTTTTCAGTTTATTTTGTATTCTTATGAAACCTGGCCAGGATGACAAAATGAAAGGATAAAAGCTGTGTGGAAACAGTTAGACCAAAACTTAAAAATCCGTTTGTTAGGCGAAGGTTTATTTAATCTTTGTTATTGGATGTACTTTCCTTTTATTGCCCTGTATTTCACTGCCACACTCGGCACCAGTCTTGCTGGAGGCTTACTGATGTTACCTCCATTTATAAGCCTACTTGGAAATTTGGCAAGTGGTAGCTTAGCAGATTCATACGGCAGGCGACCTATTATGTTGCTTGGTGCAGTTATGCAGACCTTGATGTTTGCCCTATTTGCTTGTTCATTCTCTCCATGGGTTGATTATGTAGCCTTTATTGGAGCTGGCCTTGGCGGGGCCTTGTATCGGGCTCCTAGTTTAGCAATGGTCGCAGACCTTGTTGACGAACAAGATCGTCGTGGCGTTTTTGCTTTGTTTGCGACAACGAATAATATCGGTTCAGTCATAGGTCCAGCCTTGGTGCCATTTTCTTTTTCCACTATCGGCAACCTTTGTTATTTGCAACTGCTTGTGTCTTGCTTATTTATACGATTAGCATTTTCTTTTTCGTTAAAGAAAGCAAACCTTTTCATTCACATTCATCTGGCACGAATGTCTTTAAAGAAGCTCCGCAGCTCTATCTAGCTATAAACACATTTTTTCCGATTCGATCTTTTTACGCTTTATTCTTGCTGGCGTCTTTTCCATTATGACCATCATGCAGCTTGATCTTTATTTAGCCTATTATGTGGTTAATCTGGTACCGCCCCAATCGGTTCACCCTTTTCTCGGTTGGCCGTCTTATCTCCTATCAAGTGAACAAATCTTTGGTTTTATGCTTGGACTAAATGGCCTTATGTTTGTCACTCTCATTATTCCGCTCACTAAGCTGACGAGGAAATGGAAGGAACGAGATATTTTTCTTGCTTCATGCTTGTTGTCAGGGTTTGGATTGTTTGCAATAGGCACTACGACATCCTTTTCTTTGCTGCTATTAATGACGGCGATATTCACTGTTGGAGAGATCATGCGTGCTCCCGTCTCTGAAAGCTTTGTCAGTGCCTATGCGCCAGCGCATGCAAGAGCCACCTATATTAGTGCTTCCAATCTTCAATATACTGTTGGTCGTACGCTTGCGCCATTATCGATTCTCTTATCTGCAACGCTTGGCACATCAGCAATATTCTATTTGTTGCTCGGCTTTTCACTGATTGGCGCCTTACTTTATTTCTATATGTTTCGCAGCTATGAAGCGAGAAAACGGAGAAGGTAAATGATTCAAAAAAACTGCCCGATTATTTATTGGGCAGTTGAGGTTGTCGACAAATTCAATAACCGACCCAGACTGAAAAGAAAACGCTTGTCAGACTAGGAGCGAAGACGTATGCGAGCGTTTGCCTTCAGTCTGAACTGCCCGATTATTTATTGGGCAGTTGCATACTTATTTGTTTTCAATTATCTCCATCTCTACTTCTTCTTGCGAAACTGCCGCCGGTGGTGCTGTGTTATCGAATAAGATCATACCGAGTCCTTCTTTTAACGGCGAGAAGGGTCTGTCAGCAAGAAGCCTATTTGGCAAACACGTTATCTGGATAGGTGAGCTTATTACATTTCTACTCCTTCATTCTCTTCAATAAACTCTTGAAACCACTCTACTTCTAATGGACCATTCAGCAATTCATACCCACTTGTTCCAATAATCATCACACCTGTCTCGTTCAAAAAAACAATTGACGGTTTGCCTTTCTGATGGCTAATGTAAAGTTCAAGAGGCTCTTCTTCTACTAACTGTTGGTGATAGACATCCGTATTCACTCGTTTCACTTGATATTCCCCTAGAAATGAAACAACTTCTTCTACTAATGCAGGTTCCGTTGTATACCATTCGTAGCCGTTTTCTTCGTCGACATTATCTCGCTCGACAGTAATGCCTAAAATAAGTAGATCTTCTTTGTTAAATGGAATAAGTTCTGCAAGATTCCGCTGCCTATTGTCATTTCCAACTTTAAGCATGATCGCAAATGCAATCCCCACGCACAGCGCTACGAGTACAATCCGTTTTTTCATCACCTTCCGCCTTTGCCCGTTTTATTCATCTATATTCACCTTATCGGCAAAATACGCCTTTAGATCTAGTAACCATATAAAAAACGTCTATTAAGACGGTCAAATTAAGAATATGCGCCGAGAGAAAATTCTTAATTCTTTCTCTCACTAGTCTACTCTTACCTTCGAAACTCCACATTCACCTTATGAATCTCCATATCCACAATTAATCTCCGCATTTTCTTCTCGAATCTCCGCATTCAAACACCGAATCTCCACAAAGAGTGCTCGAATCTCCGTACTCAAACACCGAATCTCCACAAAGAGTGCTCGAATCTCCGCGTTGCGGGCTGGAATCTCCGCATTCACGATGAAATCTCCGCAGTCAAAGTCTTTATAATGATCAAATCAAAAATGATCTATCACCTCGATCCATCAGCGATCATTAATCGCTTTCACTTCACTCAGATCAAGCTTCGGTTTACGTTGTTCATCAAGTAAGCCATTTACTTCTTGTTGAACATCGGTAATTTGCGTGTAGCAATAGCCCGTCACATAAGGCAATGCTTTAATTGCATCGGTGATGGCTTGATACCTGACAAGGAATTCCTTCTTTGTTTTCACTTGGTTTCCGTATCCCCAACCATCTTTTGTCGTAAACGCAATTCCACCGTACTCACTAATGAGCACAGGTTGCCCGTTGTATTCATATCCATTTGCAAACGGGTATTTTTCTTTATTGTGGAGGTACTTATTACTAAGAAGCGCATTCTTGTCTTCGTATCTCACTAAAAAGCATCCGCAAACTCTTCATAATCATGCAGTGTAATGATGTCGGATATCGTATGTTCCCAGCCGTCATTTACAATGACAGGTCGTGTGTCATCGATTGCTTTTGTCGCATAATAAATCGATTCTGTAAATGCTTGCTGCTTTTTATTTGAGAAAATGGCTCCCACACCCCAAGATTCATTAAACGGCACCCACGTAATGATCGATGGATAATGACAGAGCTGGTTAACGATTTCTTGCCACTCTGTTGTAAACATGCGAACCGCGTCAATGGAATACGAATAGGCAGAGGGCATTTCCGCCCATACAAGCAAGCCTTTCTGATCGCATAAATGGTAAAAACGTTCGTCTTCGATTTTTTGGTGTTTACGGACGCCATTAAACCCCATTTCCTTGATTGCCTCAATATCTTCCTCAAGCGCTGCGGCTGATGGCGCCGTTAAATTTGTATCTGGCCAATACCCTTGATCCAATATGAGCTTTTGATAGATTGCCCGATTATTTAAGAGCACTTGACCATCTTGGATTGAGATTTTCCGTAATCCAAAATAAGAACGGGCTTCATCGACCTTTAATCCATTTGCATAAACAACAAATAAGACATCATATAAATTGGGCTGTTCTGGTGTCCAGTGGGCAACCTGCCACTCGTGAATGTTCGCCGCCAAGTCAACGGTTAACTGTGTGGTTTTTCCCTCCGGTACAAAGGAAACTCGTCTGACTTCCTTGCCTTTAAAAGAAATAACCGTCTCTACAACGATCTCGCCATCAACTGCTTTTTCCGTCAGTTTATAATGAAACTTGACTGAACTCTGGTCAAAGTCAGGGATAACCTTCACTTCTTCAAGCCGTTGTTCTTGCACAAATTCCAGCCATACTGTTTGCCAGATCCCAGTCGTCTGTACGTACCAGCAACCAAAGTTTTCATCAATCCAGCGCTGTTTGCCCCTAGGTTGATGAGAGCTCATACTGTCTTCCACCCGAACAACCAACTGTTGAGTTTCATCATCTGTAAGATACGGGGTTATCGTAAAGGAAAATGACGAGTTTCCACCTTGATGAGCACCGGCATATTGACCATTTATCCAAACCGTCGTTGCATAATCACTCGCTTGAAAATGAAGCAGCACGTCCTTCCCTTGCTGACTAGCTGGAATCTTTACTTCTCTTTCATACCAAACAACTGGATGAAAAGTCGGCTCGTTGATTCCACTTTCTTTTGTTTCGTACGAATATGGCACGGTAATGGTTTGTTTAAAATCGGGAGTGTTCTGCCAACGCTCTTTAAGGCCACGGTTCTCATCATCAAATGCAAACCCCCATTCACCGTTTAAATTCAACCAATCCTCTCTTACAAATTGCGGTCTCGGAAAATGATTGTCTATTTTGCCCATCAAAAAACTCCTTTTCTTGTTTTTTAATGTTACGAAATAATTGTTTATAAACTGTTTTTTTGTTTATTAAAACGAATAATACGCTCACATTTCCGAATTGTCAAATATATTTATATAAAAAACACGAGCTCATTGCTCGCGCTTGTACCTATTCATAGAAATGGATTCCTACCTTTAAATCTTGAGGGTAATCACCAAATGTCTTACCAAATAAGTTCATGCCACCCTTATGCTCGGCATCTTCTTTTATCCCAACCCGAATCGTAATAAACCGTTCTTCTTCTAATTGTAAATCTGTTAAATGAACTGCTTTGCAAGGAATATGATCAATCATCGCCTGTTTTTCATTAACTTCCCATGTTTTCAACGAACCATATTGGGTTCTTGTGTTGTCATACCAATGCTTTGGATTTAATTTACCAGCACGATCACCAAAATCTCCTGGCTCGTCCACGTGCCAATATCAACACCATTTACCCACACAGTAATATCCGAGGGCCAATCGTGGTTATAATTTGGTGCTTCAGAGCACACTTCACAGGAAAATGTAAAGCTGCGTATCTTTCTTATCTTTTTAGGGTTAAATGGAAATTTATATTCAAAATATCCCGTTCTTGTCCAGAGAATTTGTGCCTCTACCCGATCTGGATGATAAAACTCCCCCGGCTCATCCTCGTTTAACACAATCCCATTCTTGTCCGCCATGCCACATGTTGGTGTAGCGGAAAAATCAACATAATGACCAATCGGCATACTGATTTCATACGACTGCAATTCTTCTCGCTTTTCCATATGATTTAAGGCAATGTGGATATCATCAAAGTTGCGTGTACACATCTTCATCGCACCTCTGCTAGCAGGTCGCAGCTCTGTGACAATGAGTCCAGCCTCTGTTAACACATTCACGTTTGATGCTGCTGTTGAGACAGGAATTTGGATCAAATTCGCTAAATCATGGACACTATAGCTCTGTTTGCTTAATAACTGAATCATACGAATTCGAATCTCTGTTGAAAGCGCATGGGATACTTTACGCAATTTTTCTGGTTCATTAATCGACAACTCTAACAACATGTCACCTCTTCTCCTATTGGTATAAGCATACATAACTCTAACTCGATTTTTTTATTTGTTGATTGCCCAGTTTCTTCCCAACTACACTACCATCTTTTACACGCTTTAACTGCGCCACAATAATAACGCTGATGACGCATAGTAGAAACCATGAACTAATTTTGCCTATATGAACGATTGACCAAACCTCTTCTTGATTTGGATACGTCCAAGCTCCGTAAAACGTAACGATGTTTTCTGCAATCCATATAAAAAAACCAATTAAGAAAAACGCTAAAACCATTGGCATTTTTAATGTCTTCTTGTTTACTGTAAAGAAAACAACCGTTCGTAAAAAGACAAGTACCAACATAAGTTTTAAAAGCCATCTCGCATCCCATAAATAATGATGTGTAAAAAAGTTCCCGTAGATAAGTACGCATAACAACACCGCAAAAACTGCTTTTGGCCAATGGACGATACGCAAGTTTAAACGCCTCCACGCTTGGCAAATATAACTTGCAACACTCGCATACATAAATCCACTGTACAGAGGTACACCTAAGAATTTACTGTATGCTTCTTCTGGATACGCCCAAGATCCCATATGAACTTTATAAAGCTCAAGCCCTAAACCAATCACATGAAATAAGCAAATCACTTTAAATTCATCAAATGTCTCTAACTTACATACAAGCATTAGCACTTGCGCGAGCACGCAAACAAGCAAGATAAAATCATAGCGGGACATAAATGGAATGTCTACTACTTGAGACAATGCCAATGCCCCAAAAATAACAACGGGGAAAATACAAGACATCGCTTGATGATACCCAAATAAAAAGAATGTTTTCATCTATTCCGTTCTCCTTTTATAAAGTCATAGATTAATATAACAAATTTTTCAAATGATAAGGAGAATAATGGAAACTTCGACATTGATACATAGGATTCAATACAAATGCTACACTTTTTTTGTTTTTCACGTGCCCGTTTATGATATAATTATAAGAACAAACATTCTATTATGACCACGAGATAGATAAATAACATGAAAGGCTTTTTTCGGACAAGCCTTGGAAAGGAGAACAGAGATGGAACAGAAACTCGACCTTATTTTAAAGAAGCTTGAAACATTGGATGATGTAAAGAAAAGCGTTGAACATTTAGAGACCCGAGTTGGCGAATTATCAGAAATCGTTCTGGCATTACGTGATGGGCAAGAAGAAACGGAAGCAAAGCTTGATTCCTTATCAATGGACGTCCATCAGGTTAGCGGCGAGATTACCGGTATTAAACAAGGACAAGAGCGACAAGACAAAATTCTAGAGTCGCTGGCGATGCGTTCGCTTGAACAAGAAACAGAGCTTCGAGATTTACGGCGCGTTAAATAATCGTCTTTACCCCTGAACACATAAGAGCTGTATCCACCTCTTACAGCGAATACAGCTCCCTTTCCGTTTACTCGTTTATTCGTTTAATTGAAATACCACTAGCGATCAGCTTCTCGTGAACTTGCTTGGCAAATGCAAGTGCATGAGCGCCATCCCCATGAATGCAGATTGTATCTGCGATAATATCTATTTCTTTTCCTTGCTCAGTATGAACTTTCCCATCCTGTACCATTCGTAACACTTGTTTGCTAGCCTCTTCAGGATCAAGAATAAGGGCATTAGGTGACCTGCGTGACGTTAAACTTCCATCTACTTGATATGTCCGGTCAGCAAACACTTCACTTGCCGTTTTCAACCCAACTTTTTTCCCGGCTTCGATTAACTTACTTCCCGCAAGTCCATATAACACTAGCTCTGGATTTAATTGATAGACCGCTTTTGCAATTGACTCTGCGAGGGCTTCGTTTTTCGCAGCCATATTGTACAAGGCACCATGTGGTTTTACGTGATGAAGGACTGCACCTTCCGCTGTGGCTATCCCTAAAAGCGCACCAACTTGATAGAGAACGAGATCATAGCCTTCCTCTGGAGTAATATCAATCGTCCTGCGTCCAAAGCCAACTAAATCAGGCAGGCCAGGGTGAGCGCCAATCGCTACATCATGCGTTAGCGCATATTGAACGGTTTTTCTCATAATGCTCGGATCTCCTGCATGAAACCCACAAGCGATGTTAGCTGAAGAGATATAGTTCATAAGCTCCTCGTCACTTCCCATTTTATACATACCATAACTTTCACCCATGTCGCTGTTCAAATCAATTGTTTGTGCCATTGTTTCTCCTCCTAAGCATTAATCATTATCCATTCCATAACTCAATGATGCCTTCAAGGCTATATAACCAGCGCCCATCGTCACTAGCACTGTTAAGATCCCAAAAATTAATAACGGTGTTGGATGATGGTAATCTCCAACAATTGATTTTTTCCTTGATGCAATTAAGATCGTTGTTAAGACGATAGGCAAAATCAAACCGTTTAAGGCTCCTGCTAAAATTAAAAGCTGCACGGGTTGACCGATCGTTAAGAAGATTAGTGCAGAAATTGTAATGAATCCAGCAATAAACAAATTGTTCTTTTCTGCAAACACTGGATGGAACGACCTTAAAAAGGATACGCTCGTGTATGCACAACCAATAACGGAGCTGATCGCGGCTACGAAGAGAACGACCCCAAATAAATAATAGCCAACGTCACCTAATCCAACACGAAAAACCGTTGCCGCCGGATTGTTCTCATCCAAGCTATAACCAGCCGTTACTACACCGAGTACAGCTAAAAAGAGAAAAACGCGCATTAAACCAGTTGTCAAAATCCCAAGACTTGCGGCTCTTCCTACAAATTTCACATTCTCTTTCCCAGTGATTCCCGCATCCACAAGGCGTGTCCACCAGCAAAAGAGATATAACCACCAACTGTCCCGCCAACGATCGTGACAATTGGCAACAACAGGATCATATAATCCTCAGGTACAAACGCCCTGTATGCTGCTTCCTGAACGGGTGGCGCTGAATTAAACATCACATAACCAACCATCAGTAGCATCACTACTCCGCAAATTTGCATCACTCTGTCCATAACTGGTCCAAAGCGCTTAAATAGAAACAAACCAATTGTCAGAGCTGCAGTAATTAAACCACCTGCTGCCAGAGGCAAATCAAACAAGACATTTAGACCGAGAGCAGCTCCGCCAATATTGGCAATATTAAAAGCAAAACCGCCAAATAAGATGAGTGCAGCAATAACATAACCAAGTCCCGGTAGGAGCTCATTAGCAATCTCTTGACCTCTCTTTCCCGAAACGGAAATAACACGCCAAATGTTCATCTGGACGCCAATATCAATAATAAGAGAGAGGAGGATAGCAAATGCAAAACTTGCTAAAAACTGCTCTGTAAACTGTGCGGTTTGCGTTAAGAAAGCCGGACCAATTGCGGAAGTCGCCATCAAGAATATGGCCCCCCGCAAAAACCGGCTACGATCTTTTTCGTTCACGGTTTGATTCATCTACAAGACCCCTAATTGTTCATTTTTCATTGTTGTGATAAACATATGACCTGGCGCATGGGTAATCATTAAGTCCGGTTTGCTTGCCATCGCCGCCGCTTGCGGAGTGACTCCACAAGCCCAAAATACTGGCACTTCGCCTTCTTTTATTGTAACTGGGTCACCAAAATCTGGTTGGCCTATCTTATTAATCCCAATTTTAGTTGGATTGCCTATGTGAATGGCCGCTCCATGGACAGCCGGAAAACGAGAAGTAACAAGACTCGCACGGATTGCCTGCTCTTCTGGCATTGGGCGCATACTTACCACGACATTTCCATGAAAGCGCCCAGCAGGTTCACAAGGAATCGACGTTTCGTACATAGGTACATTGACATCTTCTTCTTGGTGACGAATCGGAATTCCATTTGCTAACAACGCTTCTTCAAACGTGAAGCTGCAGCCAATCAAAAAACAAACCATCTCTTCTTCCCATAAAGACAGAATATCCGTACACTCTTCTGTAAACTCACCGTTACGATAGACTCGGTATCGTGGGAGATCGGTACGTAAGTCAGCATCGGCACCCATTTTCCTTGATACGACAGATCCGATATCCGTTACATCGAGCAATGGACATGCCACTTGGTTTCGTTGACAAAAGAGGAGGAAGTCATAAGCATATTCCTTACGTAAGACAACTAGATTTGCTTGAGCATACCCTCTTGCAAGTCCCGAAGTTGGCCCTGTATACGTCCCATTCCGAATTTGTTCAATTATGGCTCCTCTGTCATTGGAATAGAATTCAATTGTCATCCTGCACGCCCCCGCTTCTCTCTTCTTTAGTGAAAGCTCACTGACACACATTTATTCTTTACCATCTAACTTGCTTTTAAGCTGCTTCCATTTCAATAAAATGCCGTTCCTACGCATAGCCATCGCTCTCTCATGCTCAAGGTATAACCGCTCAGCGTCTTCAAGTGACATTTCTTCGAACGTAAACGATTCGCCCGGGCGAAGTTGAGCCAGCTTGCTGACATCTACTGCCACCGTTTGCAAAGCACGAGGATAGCCTCCCGTTGTTTGCCGGTCTGCCATAAGGATGATTAATTGTCCATCGGGAGGAGCTTGAACAGTCCCAAGTGCAACCGCCTCTGACAATAAACTAAATGGTTCTTCTAATTGAATGGATTCTTTTGATTCAAGACGGTAGCCCATACGATCAGATTGATTTTTAATCGTAAACGACGCTTGAAACAACTGCTTTTTACTTTCGTTCGTCAAACGATTAAAATGATTGCCGCGAATCGCCCTAATAACAGATCGGTCGTCGCCCTGTTCTTCAATGATAGGCTATTTACATGCCAACCTGCTTCCCATAAACGGTTTTGTTTGTTCGCATCTTCAATGATGGGCTGGACAAGCTCATTCGCTTCCCCGATTTTAAGCTGATCCCCTTTATCAAGCTTCCTACCTTTAAATCCACCTATTCCTGCTCTTAAATATGTACTTCTGCTTTCCATCATGACGGGGACATCAATGCCGCCTGCTACTGCCAAATAGGTACGAATCCCTTTCTTTTTCACCTTAAAAGAAAGCGACGTTCCTTGTGGCACAAAGTAGGGAGTGCCAAGTGAAGAGGGCTTTCCATCGATATATGGGGTCATTCCATCTCCCGCAATGCAAATAAGACAACCTGCTTGAAACGTAATGGTTGGACCAATTAAAGTCATTTCAAGTACAGCAGCATGCTCTTCGTTTCCTACAGCCAAATTGGCATTACGTGCTGCCGTTCTGTCCATCGCACCACTTTCAACAACACCTTGATGAAGATAACCTTTACGGCCAAGATCCTGCACCGTTGTAAAAAGACCGCCTTCTTCAATTAATAGAGCCATTGTCCACCTCTTTCACCCGCAAAAACTCCGATTTGGAAATTGCTTTAAACGTAACGCGGTCTCCTGCTTTTAAAAGGCTCGGAACCTCTCTGTCTGCCGAGAAGAGCTTCAACGGGGTTTGTCCGATTAGTTGCCACCCTCCAGGAGTTGAGATTGGATAGACGCCCGTTTGTTTTCCGGCGATGCCAACAGAACCTGCTGGAATCTCTGCTCTTGGATCACCATGTCGTGGTGTAGCAATTCGTTCATCCATACCGCCAAGAAACGGAAAACCTGGAGCAAATCCAATCATATAAACGAGGTATTCATTTGCAGTATGAAGGTCAATCACTTCTTCCCGTGTTAAGCCATTTGCTTGTGCAACATGATTTAGATCGGGGCCAAGCTCGGTGTCGTAACAAACGGGAATGGTTACCTGTTCTCCTATCTGAATATCCTCATGCTGTCCAGCAAGATCGATTCGCTCTTTTAAAAGCCGAATCACTTCACCTGCGCCATCTCTACATTTCGTTTTTTTCACTACTTCAATTGGATCGTAAAAAACAGTCAACCCAATATAACTCGGGACCGCTTCTTGGTAACCATGAAAAGGATTGCGGTCAAGTTCTCCAAGTAACCTTTGAACCCGAGCATGTACACCAGGCTGGCATCCTTTCCTAGATTCACCGTAATGGACGTTTCACTTAGTGAATAGAATTCAGGCCTCTGCTCCATTACCAAGCCCCCCTTTAACTGTTTTTTTACAATAGTAATAAGGCTTATTCCTGTATAATCACATCAATAAACTTATATAACATCATACATAACCACAGGCATGATAAAAATCCACCATTCGTTCTAATCCCGTACAGACAACGTTTAACGGCAACTTCACGATTTTCGTGACTAATGTCGCATCTCAATATCGATCTTTTTCTACTTCCCTATCAATTCACTTGCTTCATTTTCACCTTCCAACCTACTTAATAAAAAACCGTTTTTTGCTATTCTGACAACATTTAAAGGTCATTCAAATTACGTTAACACAAGAATAAATGATTTAAAAAACGAATAAATGTTCATAGTCCTACATTTCAGTTTTCGGTGAGCGATTACCTACTCACTTTATCCCGGTTACCTTGACTAAAACCTAATGTTTTCCTTTATTTCCTTCATAATCTACGTTGAGTTCATCTACGAAAGTGTGGATCTAATCTTGCCACAGCGACAACCGGAAAAACACATACTAGGAGTACACTAATAAAGATGAGTATCCCTAGCCATCCATAAAAGTCGTAAAACAAACCACCTGCCGTACCTGCCACACTAGAGCCAACATAATAAGCGACAAGATATAAAGAAGCAGCTTCCGCCCGTAGCGTTCCTGCTACTGTACTCACGGAATTTGACGCAATCGAATGGCTCGCAAAAAAGCCGAATGTGAGGATCAATAATGCCGGCAGTTGAACGATTGCATACGGAAGAGCCGTTATCCATGCTCCAGTGCCCATAATTATAACGGACAGTAGAAGTATACGTCTCTTTCCAAATTGATCTGCCTTTTTCCCCATATAAACCGAGCTAAATGTACCCGCTAAATAACTAATAAACAAGAAACTAACAATTGTTTGACTAAATGAAAAAGGTGGTTCCATTAAATAAAACCCTATGTAATTGAATAGAGTGACAAAGCTACCCATCAACAAGAAACCTAACGACACAAGTAACATCAGTCGCTTTTGTTTTAACGTGGCAAGGTAATTCCGTGCAGACCTAACGATCGAAAAAGATTCAGTTTGTTTTCTTTTCGGAGCAGGTAACATTGTCATAAAGAGTATCGTTACCACAACAGCTAGAATCGAAATAACAACAACCGCCATTCTCCAACCAAAAAAGTCTCCTACAGAACCAGCAATCAATCGTCCACCCATGCCACCAATTGAATTTCCAGCAATATAAAGCCCCATCATTTTTCCGATTCCGTCCTTATGGAATTCTTCTGCAATGTAAGCCATCGCCATTGCTGGTACACCTGCTAAGAAGAAACCAATAAGACCACGTAATACGATAAACCATGTAAACGTTGGGGCTAATGGACTCATTAATGACAAGCAAGTTGTAGCGATTAGTGACACTGTCATTAATGTTTTTCTTCCGAAACGGCTGGCAAGTGGCACGGCAATAATTAAACCAATCGCAAGCGTAGCCGTTGATACGGAAAGTGAAACACTCGCCTTCGATGGTGATACGTTAAAAGCATCAGCGAGAGAGGGCATAAGTGGTTGAACAGTGTATAGAATCGAAAAGACAACAAATCCTGCAAAAAACAAAGCAAACGCGGCCCGTTTATAAGCGGTTGTCCCTTCCTGAATTCCCTTCATTGTGAACTCCTTTCTTGCCCACATTATGTAAAAACATAAACGCAAGATTCAATTGATTCACGTAAGCATGTTTTTTGTTTCTTCAAGCATACACTATCCATAGCTAGAAAAGCGGTTTAAGAGAAAAAGAGGATTTTCATAAGAAAAGGTGAACTAAAAAATGAAAGCGCTTTCCTCGTTTGTTAAATACCTATATTCTTACATGTTTACCTGCTTCATTTTTTATCAGCAATGAATACCCCATGTTGTTATGTCGTGTCTTTAAATAACTTGATTTGGAGGGATTCTTTTGAAAAAATGGCTAAAAGCAGCACTGCTCATCCCCGTCTCGGCTACCATGTTACTACTAAGTGGTTGCTCCGATGACCAGGAGGCTTCAACAGACGGAGTCGAGCTAACGTGGCTCGTCCGCAGTGATCCAAACTTAATTGAATGGGAACATCGTGTCATTGAAGAGTTTGAAAAGGAAAACCCTGGTATCCGCGTCCGCTTACAAACCATCCCACAAAGAGAAATTGATCAGAAACTACAAACGATGATCGCTGGTGGAAACGTTCCTGATGTTTGGTCACCAAACTGGGCCGATTCTGGCTTTGGCAGTTACTACACGATGGGTGCTTTAAAGAATTTAACTCCTTATTTAGAACAAGATCCAGAAGTGATTGATGGCATCGATGAAACCTTATTAGCTATTTACGATATGGAAGACGGCACTTACGGGATTCCAATCTTATCAATGGGCTCGTTTTTATATTATAACCGTGATTTGTTTGATGAAGCTGGTGTTGAGACACCACCAACGGATTGGGAAGACAAGAGTTGGGATTGGGATGCGATGGTGGAAGCGGCAGAGGCGATCACGCAAAACGACCTCTCTCCTACGGAACGAATTTATGGAATATTAAATGATAACTCCCCAAATAAAGATGCTTGGATGTTTGGAGGCGATCTCTTTGCCGAAGAAAGCTATGAAACAGGCATTCTATCAGAGCCAACCGTCACATCGAACCCTGGAAATTACGAAGCTGTGCAACACAGGTATGATTTGATTAACAAATATGAAGTGATGCCTCCACAAAGTGAAATTGCTGCACTACAGCAACTGAGTGATCCGTTCTTAAGTGGTCGTGTTGGAATGGTAATGAAAGGTGGTTGGGGAACAAAGCAATATGCAGCGAGTGATCTTAATTGGGGCCTTGCCGCTTACCCTTATACAAATGACGAGCGTGAAATTCCACTATATGTTGACCCTTGGGCGATTAGTGAAGGTAGCAAGCATCCCGATGAGGCTTGGGAATTTTTAAAATTTCTAATGGATCCTGATAAAGCGGCAAAATGGATGGTCGAGATGACACTTGAAAGCCCTGCCATGGTGAACTAAAAGAGTTGTGGTATGAATTAATTTCCGAGCGAACGGGTATTGCTGTTGCTGATTTACGAAAAGCTGACGAAGGCGCATTAAACTATGGACGGCCGACCGATAACCATTTAATTTCAAATTTCGCCCCTTTAATGAAGCACCAGAACATGACGGTTAATTCCATTTATGATCGCCGTAAAGGAGTGGAAGAAGGTCTGCAGGAATTGCAGGACAACATCATGTCATTAACCTACTAACGCAAAAGGAGGAATTCCGCTATGGAGGCAAAAACTAAGCAACCAATCAATAAGAATCCCTTGCGCAAAGCAAGCATCGGTGCAAAGCGTGAAGAGAAATTCTTCTGGTTGTTCATATCACCATGGATTATTGGTTTCTTTCTCTTCATTATCGGTCCAATGATCGCATCGCTTTACTTTAGCTTTACTGATTATGCTGTGATGTCTGATGTATCCTTTGTTGGTTTGCAGAATTTCATTAACCTCTTCCAAGATCCTTTGTTTTACCGTTCCCTGTTCGTCACATTTGCTTATGCAGCGCTTGCCGTGCCTTTTTCAATGCTTGTTGGTCTCTGCCTCGCTATGCTGCTAAATGCAAAAATAAAAGGGCAAGCTTTTTTCCGAACCTTCTTTTATGCACCTTCGATTATCTCTGGTGTTTCCGTTGCGTTTCTATGGATGTGGATTTTAAATCCCCAGTTTGGGATCGTGAACTCACTCATTTATGACATCTTTGGTGTTCAAGGACCCGGTTGGTTTACCGATCCTTATACCGTTATTCCATCTTTTGTATTAATGCAACTAACCGCTGTTGGAAGCACAATGATTATTTTTCTGGCTAGCTTGCAACAACTACCAAAAGAACTCTATGAAGCAGCAGCAATTGATGGAGCTAGTTCATGGCGACGGTTCCGCAACATTACTGTCCCAATGATTTCGCCAATCATCTTGTTTAATGGAGTCATCTCCTTAATTGCTTCCTTTCAGATCTTCACTCAAGCCTATGTAGTGACGAATGGCGGTCCAGATTGGATGTCTTACTTCTATGTTTATTACTTATTTGAAACAGCATTTTTCCAAAATCGGATGGGCTATGCATCTGCACAAGCTTGGATCTTATTCTTGGTTATTTTTGCACTGACCTTTCTCATGCTTACTCTGTCGAGAAAATCGGTCCATTACGAATATGATAAATAACGAGGAGGCCACTTATGAAGTTGTCATTTAAGAAGACCAACTATTCGCCTGGAGAACTGTCAAGCGGCGGCAAACTTCTTACGTATGCCGGACTCATTATTGTCCTCTTCTTGTTTTTATTTCCGGTAGCATGGATGGTGTTTACGTCATTAAAGTCACTTGAGCAGATTGTATCTGAACCATTATCTATTTTGCCCATTACCTGGAATTGGTCCAACTATCTTGAGGTATTCCAGAACCATCCGTTTTCAACTTACTTATGGAATACAACATGGTATACGATTGTAACCGTTATTGGAACAGTCTTCTTCTCCGCATTTATTGCCTTTGGCTTTGCCCGCTTTCGTGCAAGAGGTCAGACATTTCTTTTTGCCCTGTTGCTTAGCACAATGATGTTGCCGCAACAAGTTGTGATGATTCCGCAGTACTTGTTGTTTAATACGATTGGTTGGGTTGATTCGTATTTACCACTTACGGTGCCAATGATCGCTGGGAGTGCTTTTCTCATCTTTTTATTACGCCAGTTTTATCTCGGCTTGCCAAAAGAGCTTGATGAGGCGGTCACAATTGACGGTGGAGGTTACTTCACGATTTTTTTCCGCATCATCTTACCCCTATCGTTACCAGCGATGGCAACGGCAGCCATTATTGAATTTATGTACCGGTGGAATGACTTAATGGGTCCACTTATCTACTTAAATTCACAAGAGCTTTATCCGCTCTCACTTGGCTTAGCTAACTTTACGGCAGCATATGCAGCGACACCGTGGCAACTATTAATGGCGGCATCCGTCATGGCCGTTCTTCCACCACTCATTTTGTTTTTCTTTGCGCAAAAATACTTTATCCAAGGTGTTGTGATCTCTGGTACAAAAGGATAAAAGAGATGAGTACGGTTTTATAGAAAATAGCTGAATTGAACTTCAGCTCTAAGCTTGTCGACAAAGTCCCATAAACATGAGACCGTCGACAAGCTTTTTACTGATGAGCGAAGATACGATACTTTCCCAGCTTTGCCGTCACTCCCGGCATTCACTTCGCTTTCCGCGGGCGACGGATGAGACGCACAGCGCAGCTGCGTGTCTCATCTTCGTCTTTTCTC
>BAXC01000043.1 GCA_001310375.1 Bacillus sp. JCM 19041
TACGACAATCGCTGCTCTATTTTTTTTCTTTTAATTCTTCAATATCAGGAGATCCAAGCGAATGATTCCAGTCAACCAGTTCAATCGTTTCACGATTTAATGTTTGATGAATTGCTTCTGCAAGTGTCGTTTGCTGAAGGGAAGACCGGTACGACTTCTCGGCTTTATAAAAGATCCTTTCGAATCGTTCGGATCCTGCTTCCGCTGCTGTTGTTTCTGGAAAGACCCTTTGGATCAAACCCTCTGTTTGTAAAAAAGGTTTATCGCTTTCAATTGCATCAAATATATCAAGCATTGTAATCGAGTTTGGAGAACGAGCAAGAGAAAATCCCCCGCTATTTCCGGGGACACTGGTAATTAGGCGACTAACAACAAGTTTTCGCATGACTTTTTTTTAAATATGAGGGAGAGACATTTAACCTAGTAGAAATGGTCTCGCTTTTGACATGTTGTTTGTCAGATTGAGTAGCAAGAATAACTAGAATACAGACTGCTTGCTCAACCCCGCTTTTTATTTTCATATAATCGCTCCTTTCCTACAATAAGTTCTCGTAATTTACTATAAGATGAACATGTTTAGAAAAGCAAATGGTTTTTCCTCTATGAAAATATGGTAAGTTACTAATAAGTAAGTTGCTGCATTTGAAGAAGGGAGTTTTGAATTATGCTTACGTTTATTGGCTGCGGTAGTGCTTTCCATACAGAGTTAGGGAATAATGGAGCTTTCTTTAAGGCAGATAATGAGTTATGTATGATTGATTGTGGAAGTGCCACATTTCATCGTTTAATTGACTATCAAGTTCTTAATAGAGTAAATCAAATAACCGTTTTAATGACACACCTTCATCCTGACCATATTGGTTCATTAGGTGATTTGATTTTCTATTCTTATTTCAAGATGGCACCCACGTTCGAGGCAAAGCTTACAGTACTTGCCCCTGAAGATGTTTTAGTGGAGGCTAAATCACTAATGAAAAAAATGGGTGTCGAAGACCAACAAGTCAACTGGTTAGAGATAGGTGAAGTTGGAATCTTCGGTCCTTATGACGTCACACCAGTTCGTGTGAGTCATGCAGATCAGTTAAACTGCTATGGCTATGAATTAAGATCAACAAAGGAATACATGTATTATAGCGGAGATGCAAATCAGATTCCTCAACCAATTTTGCAAAAGTTACTAAACAATGAGTACGATTGTTTTTTCAAGATACATCTTGGGCTGATTACCCGGGAAATGTGCACTTGTCGTTGAGGGAATTAACGGAACTTGTTCCTGATTATGCGCGCACAACTGTATGTTGCATGCATTTGGATAATGGTTTTGATTTAGCAAAAGCAAGAGCGAGAGGCTTTCAAGTAGCAACAGATTTCCTTATTTCTACTCAAAAGTGAGGAAAAGCTGGTTCATGTCTCTTCCTAAAAAACGAAAGGACAGCCTTTATTCCGGGCTGTCCTTTCGTGTGTAATAGAACTCAAAAGAATAATCGCCAGAAGGGTATCTGCCATCTGTATAACGTATGATACCTTCATGGATTTCTTCGTTAGTAACGGGATCGATCACAGTTACTTTTGCCAATTCATTGCCCGAGTTGTAAATAGCCGTGATAACATAGAGGAAACCGTTCGCTTGCTTTACTGTTAAAATGTCTTCTGTCTGAGGGGAATTATGCAATTCAGAGGCATTCATTTCATTAAGATCAATCGTTAAATACCGTAAATCCTTGATTTGTTCGTCATATAGATGTTCAATAAAGATAATTTGCTTATCGTCTTGATATGCGCTAAACGATGAGTCTCATCTTCTTTTATTTGCGATCCAAGATCAATTGTATTTGTTTCAAAAGAATCATAGGAATATACGTTTAGCTCATTTGTACCCGTGTCCCAACCATAAACAGACCAAGCTACATAGGGGGAAGGGCTAAAGTAAAGGCTGTCGTTAATGACATTTATATAGTTATCGTCATCATTTGGAAGAGTATAAAGAACTTGTTGGTCTGTTAAGGAATGTGTTGAACTATCAATTTCATATAATACAAGTTCGGTACTAGATAAGGTACTTTGCTCAACGAGCAGTAGTAACGTCTCTCCTTTCATCTGCATGTCGACGATAAAGGAGTAATATTGGTCTAATTCAATAGGTGTTGTAAATGAAAGTGTCTCTCCTGTTTCTTGTTCAAGCCAACTAACGGCAAGTTCGTTCGTTTTCGAACCATAGGCAGAAGGGTTTGGTAAATTAGCAGACACGATAAATGTGTCATCGATATAAAATGAGTGCTCAGCCTGTTTCCCTCGAAAGAAAGCACGATATTCAACCAACAGCTCATCTAATACTGGGTCAGAAAAAGTATCCAATTGTCTTAAACCAGATAAAGATTGCTTATCCTCATCAAATAAGTAAAATGGTTTGCTAAATCCATAATGATGAGCATAACCTTTAATCGTTAGATTTTCAAAAATATCTGTTGATCCAAATGAAGTGAGGTAAGAATAAGAAGGTGGTTCTTTTATAGCATCTTGATTCATTGTGGAAATCGCATGCCATGTGAAAACAATAAAAAGAAAGAATATAAGTGAAAGACTATACCAAAAACGCCCCATAGCTTTGAACCCCTTCCTAAACACTAATTTTTTTCACAAGTAAATAAAAGGATAAAACGATTGCTAGTGCACTAAATACAAAGCCAAGAATTAGGGCTATAACAAAAAGTTCAGAGGAATATAAAAAGCGATCTAATAAAACAATGGATGCAATAGAAGTGCAACCAACCACAGCTATATAAGCAATCGCAATAAAAACTCCTTTTACTCGGAAGGAGCGTTCCAATAAAACAATAAGAAAAAGCGTAAATAATAAAAGTGCCAGTAGGGTCATTGTGATACTAGTATGAACTATCATCGGGACCGTTGGACCATATAACCAATTTGTTGAATATAAAAGTGAAAAAGAAGAAGCTTCAATTAATTGATTGGGTAAGTGCATAGAAAGCAACTTCGTCTGAAGTGGTACAAATGCAAGTTGAGAAGCAAAAAGGGTAAGCAGCATCACCACAATAGCACTGAACTTTGCAGCATAAATTGTCATTCGATGAATCGGCATAAGCAAAAGTCGGTAAATAAAAAGATGTTTCCCAAACCAATCTCTGTACCAAATAAAAATAGAATAGCCAATAATTGTTATAAAAACGAGCATAAAAGAACCTAAATAGAAGGGAGAGTTGTTGGCTATTGTATAAAGTGAGATTGGCCCCCAATCGACAGCAAATGTCTCGATAGTGCCGCCACTTCGCAATTCTTCAGCGAGAAATGTATGAAGTCGATATTGATAGAAAAAGACAATAATAAATTGAAGCAATGCATATAAGCCAATAGCGCTAAGGAAAAAAGGCATGACACGCCTTAATTCAAAGTGTGTTAACTTAAGATAGTTCAAGGCTGATACACCTCACGCATAACGTCTTCGATCGATTTTCCTTCTTGAAGACGCATTTCTTCGGTTTTAAATTCCTTCAGTATGACCCCTTCATCTAGAAAAACCGCTTTGTCAATTAAATGTTCAATGTCCTTAATTTCATGAGTTGTTATTAAAACCCCACGATCTTCTAAAAATCCGCTAGAAAATAAATTCGTAATTTGCTCTCTACTAAATATATCAATGCCAGAGAAGGCTCATCCATTAGAATATAGCGAACGTCTAAGGAAAGCCCGAGAAGTAGATTTACCTTCGCAGTATTCCCTTTTGATAAATCGCCAATTTTAGTCGTGCGATCTAATTTAAAAAACAATAGAAGTTCTTCTGCTCGCTTGTCATTCCAACTCCTATAGAAATCGCGCATAAAGATAATGGCATCATTGATCGTCATTGAAGGGGGCATAGGAATGGCGTCAGGAATAAACGTAATTAATTCATAACTTTTTGGTTTAAGAGGTTCTCCATCAATCGTAATTGTTCCACCACTCTTAGGAGTTAAATTCGTAATGATTTTTAAGATCGTTGTTTTACCGACACCGTTAATCCCTATTAAACACGTAATTTCTCCTGGAAGCGCAGTAAAAGATACATCATGGAGTACTTTTTTTCGACCATATTTTTTTGAGACGCCTTTTACTTCAATCATGTTGATGATCCTCCTTATTGTAACGCTGTTTCATGAGATCAATGACCTCATCTAGTGGAACGTTAATACTACGAATGGATTGCAGAAATGTATCGACAGACTCATGAATGAGTTCGGCTCGAATCGCGTCGAGTATATTTTGATCAAACGTGATACGACTTGGTTTGTTTCGTTCAGTATGGATCAACAATGCATCCTCCATTTCTTTATAAGCTCGTTGCGCAGTGTTTGGGTTAATCTTCAAAAGAGCGCCAAGTTCTCGTCGAGAGGGGATTTCCTCACCAGCGGTAAGTTGGCCAGTTACGATTTGTTCTTTAAAGTAGCGAATAACTTGTATATAAACAGGTTCACGATTATTAAAATGAATTTTCATGGTATTGCTCCCTTCTCGCCTACATGCTCTTTAAAACTTGGAATGAGAAGTTGACATTTTGTTGTGACGGTCTCATTTCTCCTGTGTAGAGTATTTCTTCATCATCAAGACCAATGGCATAAAGTGTGAATCTTGTCTGCGAATTAACGGGTGTTTCATTAGTAAGAATATAAAGTACTTGATCATCGACATGAAAAAGCTGAATATAATCATCGTTCAATTGAAAAGGCGAAGGAAATGATACTACAAGCTCAAGTTGTTCTGGCGTTTGTTTTTCCCATTCGTATAAGGAGGTCGTTTCAGTATCATATGAAATAAACTGTAGTCCTTCCCCATTCTCAGCAATTTCATAAGTCTGTTGCGGATCGGAGTCAAGTGTTGTAAGAGAAGCATTTTCGAGATCGAATATGGCGTAACGAGCGTCTGCCTCTGTTTCATCGTCGAGAGTTAACACTGCTGTCTCTTGCATTGGAAACAAATCAACCACGTTATTGTTGCTGATGCATGATCATTTGGTAACAAGTCATCAAGAAATACCGTTTCGATGACATTATTTGTTTTCAAGTCGACAGCATAATAGACAAACCTTTCCTCATTTTCATGAACGTCATGCTGTTCGTTATAGAAATGTGAAGAGAGGGATGCGATAAAGAAGAATGTATTGTTCTTTATGTATCCATCTACAAACCAACTGTAATCAACATCTCTTGGGCTTTCTAAGCGTAAACTATTTTTCTGGTTGTCATCCATTGAGGCACTCGTTACGACGGTATGATTTGAACGTGAAACAGGGTCATATTCCTCATGAACAACGGCTATAAAGTCTTCATCTTTTGCAACGAGCGGTTGGTAATAATGCTTCCCGCGAAATAATGAGCGATGTTTAAACATAATTCGGTCAAGTTCTGGTTGTCCAGTTGAATCGTAACGTTCAAAAATCGAAAGTGGTTCACTGTATTGAATCGTGCCACCAGGAGCCTCAAATAAGTAAGAATTATTCGCTAGTGCATTATGCTGTTGCAGTGAACCAGATAAATATAAGTTATTCAAGTAAGTGCTGTCCCCATTAATGGTAGTCCATTCAAACGGCTCTTTTTCAAGCTTTGTTTCTTTAGTTTGGTGTACATAAAATAAGGAGATAATGACAGATAAAGCGACGAAAAAAGCAAAAAGGAAACCGTATCGTTTAAAGTTCATTATACTGTCACCTTCTTCTGTAAGTAATAAATACTTAACCAAATGGATAAAACAAGGGTTGTAACACTAGTTGCTGCGATGGCTAAAAGCGTTTCAGAGAAATAGAGATAAGTTGAACTAATTTCAAGAATACTTATAAACACCGTAAATAGTAACGTTATGTAGATCACACCAAACACGAATCCTTTTAATCGAAAACTACGTTCTAATAAAATTGCTGTAAAGACAACACTTAAAAAAGTAAAACCAAGCCCATATACAAGGACAAATAGTATTGGAGTGGGTGGGATAAACACACTGAAAATCCCTCCGTATTGAATTACGGACGTAAGGGTTAACGGCTCAAAGAAAATGTCAGGTGGAAAAATTGAGGATACAATGGTGATGCCAGCAATGATTAGGATAATCTGCAGCGCGACTAATCCAAGTACTAATGAAAAATTGTTATTAATTTTGCGAAATATAGCGAGGCTCGGTTTGCCGGTAGCATTAGTAGGCGATAGATGACGGTGTTTTTACCAAACCAGTCTCGATACCAAATTAATAACATATAGATAAGCAGTACAGCGACAGATAACATAATGGAACCAATAATCGGTAAGGAGTTAAATAATTCTGCGCCATCAAAAGAAAAATCTTGACCTAGTTGGCTTACTGTTAAGCCTTGTTGTTGTGCTGACACTTCTAAATCAGCTATCCTATTACGAGAAGATCTCCAAACAGAGATCAATTGAATTGCAGACACAAGAAAAATTAATAAAACATAAGCTTTCCAAATGCGTTTCATTTCAAAGTGTAGCAGTTTTAATAAGGCCATTCGAATCCCTCCTCCGATGTGTGTATTAAGTAATTCACACAGTCTTTATGTATGTACTATATGATTCATACACTTCGATTGTCAATAAGTATTTTGAAAAATGTGTTTTTCGAATGAAAACAATCGGGAAAACATATATTTATATGAAGAGGTTTTAACTAATTGGAAAGCGGGAATCTTATTACTACCTAATTTGCCCAACCTTGTTTTTGTAAAATTTCGTAGGCAAGGGAAAGAAATTGTCGTACACTAGGGATACTATCTTCACTGATGCGACAACAGGATAACGGAGGACAAGACATCGCTCTCGTGGGAATGAATAGGAGGGAGGCTGTTTTGGGAGGGCAACGAGCAATCGTTAAAAAACAGCTGAAAGAATGAGCAGAGTTCAGAGAGATAATCGAACAAATGCATTTAGAACAACAGAGCATAGTAATGTAGCGATTTTTGTTGATTATGATAATGTTTATTGGACATTAATGAATCGGTATAATCATAATCCAAACCACGAGACAGAAGAAAAGAACTTGTTTAACTGCTTGTGGGACAGATACGGACAAAATCAAGTAAGGACATTTCGTGCTTATGCTGATTTTCAGCGTATTCGCTCCAGTTTAACAGATCTACAAAAACAACGGGTTCAGATTCGCCATGTATATTCAAATGATAAAGAAGGCGATTCCCGTAAAAATTCATCCGACATTGAGTTATGTATTGATGCAATTGAGAGTACGTATAAAGATGAGAACATTTCTTGTTATGTATTTGTTACTGCTGATAGTGACATGGTTCCAATTATGAGCAGGTTGATGTATAAAGGGAAACGAGTAGAATTATATTATCTTTCAGAAGCGGCTCCAAAACATACAGATATTACAAATTACTCTCATTACAGTGAGGATTTACGAGAATTTCTCCAGCTAGAAATAAAAGAATACCATTTGGAATCCTATAAGATTGATGCACTTCGATTTATAGATGAATGGGAAAATCGATTTGGTTCTGAAAATGAATTGTATTTAGGAGCTCCATGGCTTCGAAACCAATTCTCTATCAAATTCGGAATCCCGGCAAATTCTGCTAGTGAACTAATCGATTTATTGAAAGTGGAGAAATTGATTGGATCAGAGAATAAAGAATTAAAAAACGGAGATGTCAAACCAAGTCTAGCGTTAACAGAACAAGGGCGCAACTGGATTGCACCCTTATCTAGAGCGTAATTTAGAGAAATAGAGGAATGTTTGTCGAATCTTAAGGGTTGACTTGTAGATAAGTCTCTCATATTATAGTGGTAGACAAATGATTCGTTATTATTCGCTAAAACATTAATGCGTTAGACAAATTCGTTATGAGAGGCAAGGACATACCTTGTCTCTTTTTATATGTCTTTTTTCTCTTTACTATTTATCTGATTCCCAAATTTGCAGAATCTAAACCTCTGAAATAAATATATTGTCAAAAAAACTGTCATGCTATTTTTAGGGACAGTTTTTTATTTTCAAAAAATACTGTTCAATGTTATGATCATCTGGTATATTTGTTATTACATTATTTATATTTGTAGCATACGTATTTAATTATTTGTTCGAACTATTTGTTAGTTAATTCATTTCGAAAGCGCTTTATTTAAGGGGTTTTCTAGTTCCTTAGAATTTTTGTTAAAAGAGTTAGTGGGTTTTTAAATAGTATAAGGCATGGAGTGAGGGGACAAGGAATAGACTTCTATTACACATTCTTGAGTAATGTTAAGAAAGAAGGAATGGTTATGAACGAAGATCAGCGGAGAAAACTAGGACAATTATTTGTATTTGGTTTTAATGGAACAACTGTCACACCTGGTATTAAACAAATGATTCAAGAACATTTTATCGGTAATATCATCCTTTTTAGTCGGAATATTAAAAATAAGAAACAGTTGTTTGAACTAACAACACAATTGCAGCGACTAGCTAAAGAGGCAGGTCATGAAAGGCCGCTTGCTATATGTGTAGACCAGGAAAATGGAGCGGTTAGAAGGCTAGGAGATGATACGACCATGCTTCCAGGGGCAATGTTGCTCGGTGCTACAAATGAACCTTCATATGCAAAGGAAGTTGGTAAACTAACTGCGAAAGAAATGACTGCTTTAGGTGTGAATTGGAATTTAGCTCCTGTAGTTGATATAAACAACAATCCAGAGAATCCTGTTATTGGCGTGCGTTCTTTTGGAGAAAATCCAGTAAAAGTGGCAGCTTTTTCTCAAGCAATCATGCAAGGAATGCAGGATGAAGGTGTGATGACGACGCTGAAACATTTTCCGGGTCATGGAGATACGAATGTGGATTCACATCATGCTTTGCCAATTATCGAACATTCGAGTAAACGCTTATTTGAAGTAGAGCTTGTGCCATTTCAAGCATGTATTAAAGCTGGAGCAGATATGGTTATGAGTGCCCATGTTGTTTTTCCTGCATTTGAGTCCAATTCAACATTGCCTGCAACATTGTCTAAACAAGTTATAACAGATTTATTACGGCAAACACTAGGGTTTGATGGTGTGGTCGTAACCGATTGTCTTGAAATGGATGCCATTGCTGGAACAGTAGGTACGGCACAAGGGGCATTTCAAGCATTTCAAGCAGGAGCCGATTTATTAATGGTTTCCCATAGATTCGAACGGCAACAAGAGACAATAGATGTATTTACAAAGAAACTTGTTACGGACCAATCTATAAATAAAAGGCTAGAAGACTCCTACAAACGCGTAATCCAGTTAAAGGAACGTTATCTCACATGGGCTCAACTTCCACAAGTGGACGGTATTGATGGAGTTGGGTCGCTTGAACATAGGGAACGAGCTGCATCTATTTACGAGAAGGGAATCACGGCTATTGGAGAGAGAAGGTTAGATGAGACAAAGCCAGTGCTTGTTTTTTATCCAGAAACATCAAAGCAAAGTTTAGCAGAAGATCCACGAAAAGGTGAAAGACCAATTGAAGCCGTTCTAGATAAACAACTTGCAGCATTTGTACCTATTAAGGAGAGGGAATTAGATCGTTACCTCACGCTTGCGGCATCGTACGAACAAATCATTGTGGCGTCTAGATCAATGGAAGAGGGATCGTTTCAACAAATATTTATACGAGAATTAGTGCAGCGAGGTCACGAGCCAATTGTAATCGGAACTCAAAATCCATATGATTACGGATTTATTCCGGAAAATCTTACATATGTTTCAACATATGAACATACGGAGCCTGCTATTAAAGCCGCATTTAATTTCTTATATGAAAAGGGCGAAGCTCAAGGGGTATTCCCAGTGACAATGCATCGTAAAGGAGGTGGTGTCGGCATTTAGACACTGCACGGCCAATATATATTAATCGTTTAAGGGGGAAATAAGAAATGAAGAAATGGCTTCTTTATTCTGCTGGGGCAATGATCTTTTCTTTAGCGGCTTGTGGTGGCGGTGATAGTGACGGCGGCTCGAAACCGAGTTCAGGTGGAGACAGTAAAGGTGGTTCTGGAGAACAAGATGTCGTCACGGTCTGGACGTACCCTGTGCATGGGGAGTATGAAGGAGAGCTTCAGCAGTCTATCGCAGAATTCGAAGATGAGAATCCTACTATTAAAGTAGAGTATGAAATTTTATCGTGGGCAGAAGGATTACAAAAGTTTGATATTGCTTTAAATACGGGAACTCCTCCGGATCTTTATTTCGGACGTCCTCTTGGAAAATATAAAGAGACACAATTATTAGTGGATATTGACGATAAACTAGATATTGATTTAAGCGATTATGATGATATTGCCCTTGACCATATGAGATTAGAAGGTTCACTTTATGGATACCACTTTATCAGTATTTGCACGTATGGGGTGGGAATAAAGCTCTCTTAGAGGAATACGGTGTTGACTATAAGAAGATCCAATCTGAAGGCTGGACGTGGGATGAATTTTACGAGCTTGCTTCAATTGGCGAGCAAGAAAACAACAATGGAGAACCGCAATATGGCTTTGTCTTCCAAGGTGTTGATGAGGAATTGTTAGATCACCTTGCGAGAAACAATGGCATTCCGTATCGAATGACGGAAGAGGGAATCAAATGGGATGATGAAAAGATACTAGAAGCGATGGAGTTTATTGTAAAGCTTCGCGATGATGGTATCATGCCAGCTGAAACAGCAGCGATTGATGCGACGAAACGCCAAGAAATGTTTTATAACTATCAAGCACTATTCTTTGGTAGAGCAATTCCATATTCAGAACCAATGGTAGAAGCGCGTAATGAAGAAATAAGAAATGGCGAAACTGAAGGTGAAGAGCTGGAGTTTGTTATTCTACCAATTCCGCATAATGAAGGTGCGGAAGAAGTTGCACAAGGTGGGTCTGAAGGGTATTTGCTCTTTACTCAACGTAATGCTACAGATGAACATGTTGCTAATAGCGTAAAAGTACTTGAACATTTAGCCGGTTCAGATGCCATTGGAATGACCTCATCTGCACTTGCCTTGCCGATTGTTCATGCGCAAGCAGCAAATGATTATGAGTTACCATTATCGGAAGATAATGAAGTAGCTGCTCAACGTCTGGCTGGAAACGTACTCCCTCCAAACACAATTAATAGTGAATTAGCTGCAAAAGATGACATGTTTAAGACTCAAGTGGTTGTACCTACTTTTCAAGGGCTAATTAGTGGAGAAATGACGCCTGAAGAAGCACTCGACAAGTTTAAAACAGAGGCGGAATCTGGGCAGTTTAAACCTTAATACTGTACAAAATTATGATGAATAGAAGAGGGGGATCCCTCTCTTCTGTTTCAAGGTAAAGGAGTGCATCCAGATGGAAAGAAAGGCTCAAGTCCAGCCGTCAAAAATAAACTTATTTTTTCGTGATTATGGTTGGTGCTATCTGTTTATCACAGTGCCAATACTTGTGTTTCTGTTATTTACATTTATCCCGGTTATTTATGCATTTATAATGAGCTTTCAAAACTACCATGTGATGGGTTCAACCTTTATCGGATTAGATAACTATCGACAAATGTTAGACGACGATATTTTCTGGAGATCGATGCGTAATACGTTTGTGTTTACAGTTGCGACTGTGCCAGTCAGTGTCGCCATTACTCTCGTCTTAGCTGTACTTATCTTTCCACGAGGTAAAAAGATGCAGACGTTCTTCAAAGCATCTCTTTACTTACCAACCGTGGCTTCAGGGGTAACAATGGCACTTGTATGGTTTTGGATCTATGATCCAACTAATATGGGGCTTTTAAATATGATTTTAAGTTATATAGGAATTGATAATCAAATGTGGCTTGGAAGTAGCAGTACGGCTCTCTTTGCACTGATATTGATGAGTTGGCTGACAGGGCATGGTGCTGGAATTATCTTATATTTAGCTGCACTTGGAGGTATTCCTCGTTCGCTTTATGAAGCAGCTGATATTGATCATGCCAGTGCGTGGTCCCAGTTCAGGAATATTACAATTCCCCTCTTGAAACCAACAACGTTGTATTTATTAGTAATGGGTGTAATTGGTTCTTTCCAAGTGTTTATGAGTATCTATTTAATGACGCAAGGTGGTCCAAATTTTGCTACAACAACGATTGCCTATTTGATTTATGTACATGCATTCGAATATTATCAATTTGGCCTCGCGGCAGCAGAGTCGTTTGCCCTTGGAATTGTTATTATCTTGGCTTCAATCTTTCAATTTAAATTAATGTCTAGTGACGTTGAATTTTAGAATAAGGGGGGTCAAAACAGAATGAGCCAACCAGCAATTAGCCGTGAAACCCCTGTAAACCGTGTTCCAGAACGGAAAAGGATGGCTGCCCGAATCATTAGTTACCTTATTTTGTTTTTTTGGATTGTAATAACGTTAATACCGCTTTACTGGATGATTGTTATGTCGTTTAAAGATACCGCTGCAACAGCGTCTTTTTCTCCAGAATGGTTCCCGAAACGACCTACGCTTGCGACCTATATCCGTTTTTTTACTGAAACTGATGCAATGCGCTGGCTAGGCAATAGTTTATTCGTATCTTCTGTTTTAACGTTCACAAACGTTCTTTTTTTGTTCGTTGGCAGGGTATGCATTTGCTAAACTTCGGTTCCCTGGTAGAAATACGATTTTTTGGATGCTATTAGGGACAATGATGATCCCTGCACAAGTAACTTTAATTCCAGTTTATATTATTGTAGTTAATACGTTTCAACTAGGTAATACGTATACGGCAATTATGTTACCTATGTTTGCAACTGTTGGGAATATATTTTTAATGAAGCAATACATGTCCACGTTGCCGTCGACACTTATTCAAGCTGCTCGAATAGATGGATGTAGTGAATGGCGTATCTTTTATAAAATCATACTGCCTATTTCGAAACCTGGCCTTGCTGTTTTGGCAATCTTTACATTTGTTGCTACGTGGAATGAGTTTTTCTGGCCATTTCTTGTAACGCAAACAAGTTCAATGAGGACGATACAAATTGGGCTTGCCAGTTTTAAATTTGCAGAGTCAACTGATTTTGGAGCTATGATGGCTGGATCAGTTGTGGCAGCACTGCCAATGTTTATTTTGTTTTTCTCATTGCAAAAGTACTTCTTGCAAGGCATTACCATTGGGGCTGTGAAAGGATAGGTGAAAAATGGCTACAATCGTTTTTGATCAAATTACAAAAACTTTTATTGACGGAAAAAAAGGCGGCGCTTTTACTGCTGTAAATAAAGCAAACTTTGAAATTAAAGATAAAGAATTTCTCGTTTTTGTTGGTCCTTCTGGTTGCGGGAAAACAACCTCTTTACGAATGATTGCTGGGCTTGAAAAGCAAACAGAAGGAAATATTTATATTGATGATCAACTTGTGAATCATGTCCATCCAAAAGATAGAGACATAGCAATGGTGTTCCAAGATTATGCATTATACCCCCATATGTCGATTAAACAAAATTTGAGTTTTGGTTTAAAAAATATGAAAACCGAAAAGACAGTGATTGATGACAAAGTGGAGTATGCATCGAAAATTCTAGGGTTGGATGAATTACTAGAAAGAAAGCCGCGTGAATTATCAGGAGGACAACGTCAAAGAGTGGCAGTGGGGCGTGCGATAGTACGAGATCCAAAAGTATTCCTTTTTGATGAACCATTATCGAACCTAGATGCGAAATTACGTGTACAGATGCGAATCGAGTTGGCAGAACTTCATCAGCGATTAGGAGCAACAATTGTTTACGTTACCCACGATCAAGTGGAAGCAATGACACTAGGACAACGGATTGTTGTTATGAATAAAGGAGAAATCCAGCAAATTGCTTCACCACAAGAGTTGTATGCCAAACCAGCAAACATGTTTGTCGCGGGCTTTATTGGCTCGCCAGCTATGAATTTCCTTCCGGCTGAGGTAGTTTCTGCTAATGAAATACTTATTGGTGATAGCTCTGGCCTATTCCTAAAGAGGTCGAAAAAATTACCCAGGGATATATCGGTGAAGAGGTTGTCTTTGGAATTCGTCCTGAACATATTAAACTTTCTTCCGGGGAAGACGGAGATCTCGATGTGAATATTAAGGTATTTGAACATCTAGGAGCAGAAAACCTGCTTTACTTCTCTGTAAATGGAAGTAATATTATTGCGAAAATATCAGGTGAATCCTTTGTACGTTCTGGCGAAAATGCCCGTGTTTCCTTTCAAATGGAGAAAATGCATCTATTTAATAAAAAAACAGAGCAACGGATAGGGTGAGTATATGTTTTCTGTAACATCGATCCTACGAGTAACGGCAAAAGATATCTATCATTACATCGTTTCAATTATTGCGATCAGCTTGTTTGTTTCCATTTCATTAATACCGTTTGTCTTGTTTTTACCATGGCAATTAGCGATTGTTTATATGCTTGTAGTTGGAGGACCTGTTTTTTTTGGAGCGTCAGTCTGTGTAGAATCCATGCTCGTTGATAAAAAAAAGTCCGTTAATTCTTGAATTCTTAAAAGGAGTAAAGCGACATTATTTTCAAGGTGTAGGGATTGCTTGCGTTTTTGGCGCCTTTCTTCTTATTTTAATTGCTTCTTGGTGGCATTGGTCAGTTGAAGGAACCTGGTTTGCTTTCGCAATAGCTTGTTTTCAAACGTATTTTGCAGGGATGATCGCGCTTAGCCAGCTTTATACAGTGCCAATCATTATAAAACATCAGTTAAGACTACCAAAAGCGATGATCACAAGTGTGAAGTTACTTCTTGCCAACCCGCTTTACACAATGGGTTGCTTTATTCAGCTAGCTCTGTTTACTGTACTTCTCGCGGTGACAATTGTTGGGAACGCTCTATTATTGCCAGGAATCGCAGCGTTATTTTTTAACCGAATGACGAGCGGGGCGGTAAGTCGTTCTGATTTCATAAAGGAAGGAAGGATGGACGATGCCCTTCAAAGGAGCGCTCATATATGAGCGCTCTTTTATTAGTGTGTTATTAGAACCCTCTACATAAGTTTTCCATAATATAAAAAGGAAAGCTAAAAGCTGTAGGAATAATTAACCTCCTTTCTGTTTAGAATGCTAATAAAAGGAGGAGAGCAAATGAGGGACCAAATGATGCAAGACGGGCGTTTTATGATTGGAATGCTATGGGGCACATTACTGAGTTTGCCAATTTGGGCAGGAGTTGTAGCTCTTATCTATTGGATTTTCTTCTCCGTGTAGCCTAAGCCTAAATGCTTCAGGCTATTTTTATTGCTTTAATTACGTGAATGATTTTAGACTTAAGCAAGGTGATCTTCATAAAAAAAGCTAACAAAGCCAAAGTACGTCTGCTAGCTAAGTTAGAATTAGATTTTTTAAAGAAGCGTCTGAGCGCCATCAATAACGATTTCAGTTCCACTAATATGTTTTGCTCTATCCGAGGTCAAGAAAGTAACCATATCAGCTACTTGATCGGGTGTGCCAGGTGGCGTAGGGAATCGGTCTGTTTCTTTTTTAAACTCTAGTGATTTCAGCTCTGTTTCGTGCCTATATGTGCGTTCTCCGATATTCGTTTGAATAGCTCCGGGGCAAATAACATTAACTCGTATACCATAATTAGAAAGTTCAAGTGCGGCCATCTTGCCGAATGCAGCAAGTGCTGCTTTCGATGAACTATATGCGGCCATTCCTACATTAGAAAAAACACGCGTGCCATTGACTGAGCTTGTGATCACAATACTTCCGCCATTTTCCTTCATAAGTGGAATTGTATATTTTACACTTAAAAATGTGCCTTTTAAGTTAATGGACAAGGTTTTATCCCAGTCTTCTGGTTCAAACGCTTCAATTGATGTAAATGTGCCATTAATTCCTGCATTAGCAAAAAGAGTGGTAACGGATTTAGTTAACGTGGCGATGTCAGTAAAGATCTCTTTCATTTGCTTAGGATTAGAGACATCTCCTTTATAAATCGAGACAAGTTCTTTACCAAATTCAGCTTGTATTTCTTTTAAATTTTCACTATTTTGGTCAATTAAGGCTAATGATTGTCCTTGTTTAGCAAAAGCAATTGCGGTTGCACGACCAATTCCAGAGGCCGCCCCAGTAATAATGGCCATTCCTTGTTTCATACAGAACACCTTCTTATCCATAATTTTTTGTACCTTAAGATTAATAAGAGAGAAGTCGATCAAGATGAAATTCAGGTATGAACTTGATTATGTATCTCTTATACACGTTTCGTTACATAAATAAACAAAAACTCGCTGGAACAAGCCAACGAGTGGATACATTATCTACGCTTTCTAATCTCAAATTGATCATCAAGTAATAACCAATTCTGAGGAAAAGAAAGTCCTAGCTTCCAATAACTGATGCCTCGCAGACGGTAGCGTTTAATTAAATCAAACTTTGCTTGGATTGATCGGCCATCTTCAAACCATACTTCGTGTTCTGCGCCATCAGTATCTGTATAAAAGAAAAATGGAGCCTGAGATTGCTCACTATATTGAATCGCCACGTTGTTTTCTCTTGCAACTGAAATCGCTTGTTGAGGACTTAGTGCACGAGCATACTCTCCTCCAGGAATAAAAGGTAGAGTCCAATCATATCCATAGAGGTTTTGACCAAGCATAATTTTTTCAGCTGGCATTTCCGTTAAGGCGTAGTCAACTACTTCGGTAACGGGACCTATTGGTGATACTGCAAGAGGAGGACCTCCAGAATAACCCCACTCATAAGTCATAAGTACGACAAAGTCGACAATAGCACCATGCGCGCCATAATCATGTGCTCATACCACTGTCCTTCTTGGGTCGCACTCGTTTTAGGAGCAAGTGCTGTTGAAACAAGTAATCCTTGTTCATGCAAACGTCCAACTGCTTTCTCAAGAAACTGATTATAAGGCTGACGCATGGTAGGGGGAAGGAACTCAAAATCAAAATGTACATCTGAGAAACGTCCAACTCGATTGGCTTCTGTGATAATTGAATCTAAAAGTGTGTTTTGTAATTCATCGTTTTCTAGAACCGCTTGCCCTAATTCTCCGCTGAAAGCACCTTCTTCTAAATTCGTTATAACCATCATTAAGGAAGCACCGGTTTGATCAGCAATATCAGGTATGGTGTCAAGTGGTACTAGAGCTATGCTTCCATCTCTGTTTATTTGATAGCTAAACGGAGCGAGGTAAGTTAAGTATGGGGCTGCATTTTGTGCACTTGAGAGAAGCTCTTGACTGACCGTTTCACCCATTGGTTCAATGTAGGCGTTTGTCTCAATCTCCATTAATTGTCCTGGAGGCAAATAAAGACGAAAACCAGGATACAACGTTTGATTTAATGAAATACCATTAATGCGGGCAATTTCTTGGGCAGGGATGCCATAACGATTGGCAATGAGTGAGAGGGAGTCACCTGGTTGAACAAAGTAATAGCGTCCATAAATTGGAATGACAAGTGTTTGACCAATGACAAGTTGATCTGGCGCGTCTAATTCATTTGCTTCAATAATTGATTGTGCAGACGTGCTGTAGGCCTGTGAAATTCCTTGAAGCGATTCTTCAGGCTGTACAACATGGATTTGCATAGTAAATAACCCCTTTCTAGACTTGGCATGCTTGTAAATAGATATGCAAGAAAAGGGGAACACACAACTCCATAATTATTTTTTAATTAAAACTCCAATAATCGGTAACTATAACTATTTAATCTATACAAGTAAAAAGAAAAAGCTGATGCCTATCTTGGTAGTGGAGATAGGCACTTGAATATGAAAAGCAATTAGCTATTGTTTTCTTTAAGGGCTTGTCGTAATTGTGTTCGGACTTCTGCAATTTCATCTTCAAGAGCAGTAAGCTGCTTTACCGCTAGTGCGACATTACCGCCGGTGGTTTCAATTTTTTCAACATCACCTTGAATCCGGATGAAATCACTTTTTAATTCAGCTAATTGTGCTTCGAGTTCTTGAACAGTCTTCATGGAAAAGCCTCCTAATTGATGTATTCTTTAAAAACGTATCAAAAACAGAGAGGGTTGTACACTTTTAAGGTACAATTGTTAAAAAGGAAGGAGTGAGTGCTATGAAAGCTTTGCTTGTCATTGATTATACAAATGATTTTATTGCTAGTGATGGTGCCTTAACGGTTGGAAAACCAGGACAAGAAATCGAGGTTCCACTATTGGAAAGAGTGCATCAATTTCATCAGAATCAAGACTTAATCGTTTATGCAGTAGATGTGCATGAAGAAGGAGATAAACATCATCCGGAGACAGTTTTATATCCACCTCATAATATACGTAATACAAAAGGGAGAGAGCTTTACGGTAAAGTAAGAGAACATTATGAAATGATTAAAAATGAGGATCACGTCATATGGCTCGATAAAACGAGGTATTCAGCGTTTGTTGGAACAAACTTGGACTTGTTGTTGCGTGAAAGAGGAATAACAGACGTTCATCTTGTTGGAGATGTAACCGATATTTGTGTGCTGCATACAGCTGTGTATGCTTACTCATTGGGATACAAATTGACTATATATAAAGATGCTGTTGCGAGCTTTGATAAAAGTGGACATGAGTGGGCATTACGCCATTTTGAAAATGCGTTGGGGGCAAAAATTCTATAAGAAAAGAGGGGCCTTGTTAATAGGCTCCCTCTTTATTTAATGTTGAATGAATTTACTTTTTTAATATATCAACGACGAATTGAGACCATGTTTCTAGGCGATCATAGGCTTCTGGTGTGCTTAATTCATCTAATGTCATCCAGCGCCCTGCAAGTTGGTTCGTTTCCTTCACGGATACTTCTGCATCCTCTTCTAGGTTAAGGACAGATAAAATGCCGATATGGACACGACCTACCTCGTTTTCATCATCGTTAATTAAACCAATGGTTTGCATAGATTTTTGCTTTTTGGATCAAAAAAAGTTCTTCATGAAGTTCCCGTTGTGTATTGGCTTCAAGCATTTCAGTAAAACTAGACGACAGAATTGCATTCATATGCCCACCAAAACCGATGGAGAGTTTTTGATGCAGACGAGATTCTCCTCCGCCTTTTAAACGTTCATATGAATAGATTTCTGTACCTCTACGAATGACGACGTATGGAATCGGCTGTTTAAAGGCAGTATCTTCCTCCGCGTTGCCACGGCGCATTTCACTAAAATGGCGATTAATGCGATTCATAATGGTTGCGACTTGTTCATGGCCGCTAACGACCCCTTGAAAAGCGAGAGATTCATTATGAAAAACATGTTTTCGTGGCGCAACGACAATCATTTCATCCATTTTTCCCAACGTTTGTTTCCCCCTGTCGAAAAAAGCGGTTTTTCTCCGCTTGTCTTAACCTGTTCATTATCGTATACACAGACAAGCAAAGCAAGAGGATTTTTTATCTTTGCTTGTGCTGTCCACAAAAAAGCAAGAGCAGATGTTAGGTCTGCTCTTGAGTCACTTTATCTTCTTTTGTTGGAAAGAAGAAATCATCATCACGTAATGGTTCAACAGTAGCTTTTTTATAGCCATTCCCTTTCATTGAGAAAAAGTCATGGGATTTTGTTTTTGTGTTTAAACCATTTAGTACAATCGGATTGATTTCCTCGTCTTCAAAGTATGGTTCAAAGCCTAAGTTCATTAATGCTTTATTCGCATTGTAGCGAATGAATTTCTTCACATCGTGTGAAAGACCAACTGGATCATACAATTCTTCGGTATAAGCCAATTCGTTTTTATAAAGTTTCTTTAAGAGGTCAATTGCATATTCTTGTAGTTCACCTTGTTTTTCTGGTGTTTGTTTGTTGTAAATTTCTTGTGCTAATAAACCGATGTATACACCGTGAATCGCTTCATCTCGAAGAATTAAGTTAATGATCTCACCGCTTTGCATAAGTTTACCTTGTCCGTAAAAGTAAAGCGGATAATAAAAGCCGCTGTAGAACAAGAAGCTTTCTAAATAAACGGACGCGACCATTGCTTTAAATAGTGATATCTCATCACCAGATTTAATTGATTTATAAATTGAAACGATTGTATCGGCTTTTTTCTGAAGCCGTGGGTTTTCTTTAACCCAATCAAAGACATCGTTAATTTCTTCTGTTGTAGCAAGAGTGATAAAAATATTTGAATAGGATTTGGCATGAACGGCATTTTCCATCATCGCCATAAAATTTAAAACGGCTTTGCGCTGGTGTCCTTGCACATGTTCAGCAACAATCGGCATGCCGGTGTTGCCTTGCTCTGTATCAAGAAGAGTCAGGCCAGCGAGCACTTTCATATACGTATCTTTTTCAGCAGGTGAAAGGTACTTCCAAGTGAGGAGGTCGCCATTTAAGGCAACTTCCTCTGGAAGCCAAAACTGCTTTACATTTTGGTTATAAAACATTTGTGTGAAATCATCTTCATGTTTCGACCAGTTGGCCGCGTCATATACGTGTGTCATAAGCACTCTCCTTATTTAAAATCCCAATGAAACGCTTAGACTACACAAGAAAGGCAGTTATCTTGGCCGGTGTCTTTTGTGCGTGCATAATAAAGCGTTTTGATGCCTTTGTGATGGGCATAAAGGTCAATGCGATTTAAGTCGCGTGTTGTCATTGTATCTTTTAAGAACAGGGTAAAACTAATGCCCTGATCAACATGTTGTTGAATTGTAGCAATCATGTCAACTACTTTGAACATGTCCATATCGTATGCTTCTTTAAAGAAGAACCAGTTGCTTGCATCAAGACCTGGCATTGGATAATACGTTTTTGAATTGCCATAAGTGCGCTCTTCAATTCGTTCCATAATAGGCATAACACTGGCTGTTGCAGATTGTACATAAGAAATAGATCCTGTTGGGGCAACAGCAAGACGGTAACTATGATACAAGCCATGCTCGGCAACAAAAGCTTGCAATGCTTTCCAATCCTCTTTTGTTGGGATAAACATGCCTTCAAACAAAGATTGGACACTCTCGAATTGTGGTGTAAAGTCCGTTTCTAAATACTGCTCGAAGTAAGTTCCGCTTGCGTATGTGCTACCTTCATATCCATAATATGTTTCGCCACGATCACGAGCAATTTCAGCAGAACGCTTAATTGAGAAGTAGTTCATTGCCATAAAGAATGTGTTAGCAAAATCACGAGCTTGTTCGCTCTCGTAAGCAAGGTGTTGTTCAGCCAAGTATCCATGTAAATTCATTGCTCCAAGCCCGATAGACTTCATCATTTGGTTGCCTCGACGCACAGCAGGAGCATTTGTAATATTGGTTGATTCAGAGACGCGTGTTAAGGCATCAGTTGCTATACTGACCGTTTGTTCAAGAGATTTGTTTTTCATGACATTCATAATATTAATGGATCCTAAGTTACAAGAAATATCTAAGCCAACTTCGTCTTCTTGATCATAGTCGGTATAAGTTGATACTTCAGAGGCCTGAAGTATTTCAGAGCATAAGTTAGAGAACTTCACATTGCTAATGTGATTATTGGCATGGGCCTTATTCACATTGTCAGCAAACATAATGTACGGATATCCAGATTCAGAACGAAGAATCGCTAGTTTTTGGAATAAACGACGTGGGTTGATTTTCTCTTTACGAATACGTGGATCATCAACAAGCGTATCGTACATTTCGTCCATATTCATTTCATCGAGATGTTGACCATAAGCTTTATACACCGTATGTGGGTAAAATAAGTAAGCATCTCTATCTTCACGCATAAGCTCCACAAACTTATCTGGAATAACAACACCTATCGATAGGGTTTTGACTCGAACGTCATCATCAGCAGATATTTTACGTGTGTCAAGAAAATCATTCACATCCGCATGGAAGATGTTTAAGTATGCTGCACCAGATCCTTGACGTTGCCCCATCTGATCAGCGTAGCGGAACGCATTATCTAGAAGCTTCATAACGCCAACAACGCCTTTTGTTGCGTTAGCCACATCTTTAATCGCTTCACCTTTAGCACGAAGTTTAGATAAGTTTAAAGCGACACCACCACCAAGTTTAGATAGCTGCATGGAAATGTCGACAGCACGACTAATGTCATTTAGTGAATCATTAATTTCAAGTAAGAAGCAAGAAACGAGCTCACCACGACGTTTGCGTCCTGCGTTCAAGAAAGTAGGTGTCGCGGGTTGAAATTCTTGCGAAATCATTGCTGTAACGAGTTCTTTTGCTTTTTCAACATCGCCATTTCCAAAGAATAGAGCGACAATCGCAACTCGGTCTTCATAACGTTCAAGAATTTTGCTTTTGTCATTCGTTTTAAGTGCGTAATCGTTATAAAACTTAAATGCACTCATAAATGATGGGAAACGGAATTTTTTATTATAAGCAACGTTCATCACTTCTTTGATTTCTTCCATTGAATAAAGTTCAAGCAGTTCTTCTTCGTAATAGTCGTTTTCAATTAGATAGTCCATTTTTTCTTCAAGATCATGGAAGAAAACGGTGTTTTGGTTAATATGGTCAACAAAATAGCTATGTACAGCTTCTTTGTCCTTGTCAAACTGGTAACTCCCGTCTTTCGAAATCATGAGTTCATTATTAAGCTGAACCCACTTTGGCACTTGATTCTGTGTTAACTGTGTCAATGGAATAGACCTCCTGTGCAAATGCATCAACGTCTTTTGACGTTCCGCTAAGCTCAAATTTATGCAGAATGGGCACGCTATAAGTGTTGGCGATTGTATCGGCGCTCCTTGCAAAACGATCTCCCATATGCGGTTACCGCTTGCTGCCACGCCTTGTAGCCATTCATAGTTGTTTTCTAAAAATGTGCGGGTTTTTGGCGATAAGTCGCCGAATCCTGTTGTATACGTTATAAGAACAAAGGGCTCGTCCACGTAAGTGGAATCGTCAATTTGTTCGCAGTCAAAGGGTAACTTTGCAGCAAACCGTTTAACATTCCCTGTTCTGGAATCAAACACAATTTTCATTTTGTCACAACTCCAGTTTCGTTTGCTATGATTTTAAATCAATGTAGTAATACTACCACATATGGTAGCTAATAAACATCATAAAATCAATATATTGATTTTATCCCCAACCTGTGCACAAACGCAGAAAAACAGGTATTAGCAGGGCTGGTGTTGTGGATAACTAATATATAACGTTTTTTCGACAAAAAAAGGCGTCCCGCTAAAAGCAGAACGTCCACTATTATAACGAAATATAGAGAAATGAAAAGGAAATAAACCTATCACGTAAGCTTATGAATCAATAAAAAATTCAAGAAATGCACCTGCCCAAAGCTCTTGACCTGCATTATTAGGTCGACCATTTTCTAAATATGTTTCGCGAGCTTGAATGTCCTCTGGCCATGCATCCCAATGATCAAAGTAATCAACGGCTAATGAATGCGCGTTTTCATTTAATGTGGCAATTTGTAATGGATAAAAACTAGCTTTTCCAATTGGGTTTGTAGGTACTAAAATAATTTCTACAGATGGTAGTTCTAAAGTAAGCTGATCAAAAAAAGTATTTAAATTATCAACCGATTGTTGTGGTTGAATGGTTACAGCGGAACTATTATCATTTAAAGTTAACGACTCTGCAATAATAATAGTCGGTTCTTTTTCAATAATTTGTTTAATCCAAAAGTCGTCCAACTCTTCGGTACTTGTATCGTTATCAATAAGAATGACATCATGGTTAATCGTTAGTGGGGCAATCAGGTTATTTGTTTCATCCATAACAATTTCAGGCCATCCTGGACCATCCTGCGCGCTAACTAGAGAATTAGATCCAAAGAAGACAATTTGGTGTTTTTGATTATAATCTGAACTTAAAAGCGAACCTAGCCATCCGTCCGAATAAAAATCGGTGCTGTCTGCGATTTCTCCCTCTTCATCACCAGAAGAAGTAGATGCATTCCTTGGTTCAGCCGAATTTTCAGCGATTCCGGCAATCTGTTGTTGATAATACAGGCTGCTAAGTATAATACCTGCTATCATGAGGCAGACAAGCAACGGGAATATGGTTTTTTTCAACAAAAAGACATCCCTTCCATCAAAATTCTACATCCTATTATAGCCATCGTTTTTGCACATAGAAAGAGAAAACGAAAAATAATTCATTATTTTTTATCTATTTATGTCATTAATAACAATCCTTTAAGAAAAAGAGATTTCTAATTTACTTATCGGTTGCTTTCGGGTAGTATGAAGACCATTCTTAACTGTATAAAAAAAAGGGGATCAGTAGATGAAGGAACAAGTAAAGCAAGCAGTCCCCCCACACCTGTCTATATTGCTTGTTATTAGAAATGAAGAGCCCTATATTGCAGGATTGCTTGATAAATTACTAAATCAGAAAAGACAAGGTTTTACGATGGAGTTAATTGTTGTTGATGGACAATCAACTGATAAGACTGCTTCAATTGTTAAGATGTATAGTGAAAAAAATACGCAAGTTCAGTTGCTTGAAAACCCAGGAAAGACCTTACCCATTGGATGGAACATTGGCATAAAGCATGCAGTTGGAGATTATGTCCTTCGCATTGATGGCCATACAACAATTCCTGATGACTTTTTAGAACAATATGCAACTGTCATAAAGAAAAATCCTGAAGCAGATGTGGTAGGAGGAATTATTCATTCACGTGGCGAGGGGAAGCAAGGCAAAGTAAACGAGTATGTGTACTCTCATCCATTTGGAGTAGGTAACTCAAAGTTCAGGACCTTGAAGGAAAACATTGGGAGGGGTATGTTGACACCGTTCCGTACGGGGCATACAAGCGAGAAGTGTTTGATGAAGTGGGCTTATTTGAAGAACGATTAAAAAGAAATGAAGACATTGAGTTCCATAAGCGAATGCGTGATGCGGGTAAGACGTTTTATCTCTCAACATCCATCGCCTCTACTTATTTTGTAAGACCTACCCTTAAGGGATTGATTGATAAATCATTAGGGGATGGAATGTGGAACATCATCGCTAACAGGTTACGCCGGGAGCATTAGGAACACGCCATAAGGCGCCTTTATTTGCTTTTGTAATGGGACTTATATTGCTTATATTAGCCTTGTTTTCAAGCTATGCGGCTATCTTTTTTTTCATAGTTGTAGCATTGTACGCTGGTTTGAACGCAACAGCTTCATTTGGTTATGCCAAAAAGGAAGGAATACGCTATTGGCCACTCTGTATGCTGACATTTTTTATTTTACATTTTTTTCGAGGGTTTGGTTCGTTTAAAGCTTTCCTTACAGCAGCTTATTGGAGGAAAGCAAGTAGGTAATACCAGTATTTGTGAAAGCTCTTTCTTTTTTGAAGAGCTTTTTTGTGTGAAAAATGATGTAACAATTTAGAGAGCTGTGGATTTTTCACTTAAGTTCAAGGTACACAAAGACTTTCTTATAGTCTTATGATAAAATGATCGTTAGATTGAAACACTATGAAACTAGGAGTCATGCTCATGCCAAATATGATCCCAAATCGAACGGCTCGTGGATTAACGATGATCGTCGATTTAATAATAATTATTCTTTCGTATGGTCTTGCATTTTTAATATTCCAAGAGCAAATGACTCCAAAAAACTACGATGCTTTTGGATCGGTGTTGCCTTGGATTTTAGTCATTAGCGTGCTGTTTCTCGGGATATATGAATTAGATCGACTTATTCAATATGATATATGGGATATTATTAGGAAGCTTGTTATTTCAGTGACATTTATTTTGTTGTTGACGATGACAGTCTCTTTCTTTTTTCGAGAATTTGCGATGCCGCGCTCAGTTTTGCTAGCTGCTCATTTCATTGCATTTGTACTATTATTTGTGTGGAAATCGGCTTATACAAAGTACAGTCAACTTTCACGCAAAGGAAAAGTTATGTTCATTGGTAGTGAAAAAGAATTTGAGGAGATGGAACATAGTCTGGCTCATTCTTATCAAAAAGCAGCTACGTGAGATGGTATGACAAACGCGAATCACTAGCACAGCTTAAAGTACAAATCAATCAATACAACGTTGTCTTTTTTGGATCAGAGCTTGAAGAAGAAAAAAAAGACCGCTTAATGTTTCATGCAATGAAAAAAAAGAAATTGGTCTATGTTGTTCCAAAAGTAAACGACATGCTCTTGATGAATACGTCTGTGACAACAATGGATGATACGATGGTTATGCAAGTAAAGCCTTTTACGCTAACGCTTACTCAGCTTTTAATAAAGCGTGCTGTCGATATTGCAGCTTCAATTATCATGCTCATCGCTACGATGCCCGTCATGCTTATTGCTGCAATTGGTATTAAGATAGAAGATCGTGGACCTGTTTTCTTTAAACAAGAGCGCCTCGGTAAAAATCATCAACCGTTTAATATATTGAAGTTCCGGTCGATGGTTATTGATGCTGAATCAAAAACAGGACCAACATTAGCGAAGTCTGGTGATACAAGAATTACAAAAATGGGTCGTTTTATCCGGAAAACGAGAATTGATGAATTGCCTCAGTTGTTAAATGTATTAAAAGGAGATATGTCTTTAGTTGGTCCCAGACCAGAAAGGGATTTCTTCGCTGAAAAATTCCAACGGGAAAACAAATGGTTTAATTACCGTCATGCAGTAAAACCTGGTATTACTGGGTATGCGCAAGTGATGGGGAAGTATACAACAAACGCAGATAAAAAGTTGAAATTTGACCTTCATTATATCCGAAACTATTCCTTTTGGTTGGATTGTACGATATTAATGCAAACGATTCTTGTTGTCATTAATAAGGCAAAGTCAGAAGGGGAGGAAGCACCTAAGAAGAAGAATGATAAAAAGTTCCTATCTTACACGGAAACAGGAAAGCCATTAATAGAAATTCCTTCCCCACATACAGGTACTGTAATGTGGGGATGTCTGTTTGTTTGCAAAGGGGTTACTTACAGAAATGATAAAACGATTAAAAAAGCTAGATGTCGTCCGCAAAATGTCAGAAGCAGCCTTTGTTTTGGCTTCGAAATTACCGGTTCGAAAAAGACTTGTTATGTTTGAGAGTTTTTCAGGAAAACAATATAGTTGTAACCCTCGGGCAATTTATGAGTACATGAAAGAGAACAATCCCGAATACGAGCTTGTTTGGAGTGTTAATAAAAAGCATAAAGCAGAATTCAAAAAAAATGGAATCCCTTACGTTGAACGGTTAAGTGTAAAATGGTTTCTATTTATGGCAAGATCAGCATATTGGGTGACGAATAGTCGGATGCCTAATTGGGTTAAGAAGCTAAGCACACAACATACGTGCAGACATGGCACGGAACCCCTTTGAAAAAATTGGTTGCGGATATGGATGAAGTACGGATGCCTGGAACAACAAAAGAAAAATATGTAAAGAACTTTCATAGAGAAGCGCTGAACTGGGATTATTTAATTTCACCAAATGCGTATTCTACAGCTATTTTCAAACGTGCATTTAATTATTCTAATCGCATTCTGGAAACAGGATATCCTAGAAACGATATGCTTGTACTGGGTAATAATGAAGAAACAATTAATAAAATCAAGCAGAAATTTAATATTCCCATTGAAAAGAAGGTACTGCTTTACGCTCCAACTTGGCGGGATCACCACAACAACGGTCCTGGTTTTTATCATTTTAATATGCAGCTGGATATAGATGCTTTTAAGCAAGCTTTTTCAGATGAATATGTTCTGTTATTAAGGATGCATTCCTTTATAAGTGATAAACTAGCCATTGAAGAAAATGATTTTGTGAGAGATGTGTCTGCTTATTATGATATCAATGAGCTTTATTTAATTTCTGATATGCTGATTACGGATTATTCGTCTGTCTTTTTTGATTATGCCATTTTAAATAGACCAATTTTGTTTTTTGCATACGATTTAGATGAATATCGCGATGATATTCGTGGATTTTATTTTCAACTGGAAAAGCAGGCTCCAGGTCCTGTTGTTAAAACAACAACGGAATTAATTGAAGCAATAAAAGAGTTCAAACAAGTTGAGAATGGGGCGTTCACTGCATTCTCATCGCAATTTTGCTCATTGGAAGATGGTCAAGCAGCAAAACGAGTTGTGGACGAGTTATTTGGAGAAAGCAAAGGAGTGGGCACTAGAGATGGAGAAACGAATTGCTGCCACTTGGTTTGATACGAAAGATATCACTCAGTTACGTGAAAAATCCCAGGCCTACAGTACAAAGGAAGACTTGTGGTCTTGGTATGTTTTGCGACGGTTATCAATCTTTGTGACTGTCTTATTTATGAAATTACGCCTTAGTCCGAATAGCATTAGTTGGATGAGTGCATTTTTCGTTGTTTTTTCAGGCTTTTGGCTGCTTCAAGCAACACCAATTTCATATATTATTGCTTTCTTTTGTTATAATATCGGTTATTTATTTGATTGTGTTGACGGTGAAGTGGCAAGGCTGACAGGCAAAACATCTAAAAAAGGGTACTTTATTGATTTGCTAATTCAAGGAGCGACATTGCCTGTGTTTTTGGCGATGCCCTAACGTTACTCGTCATATGGGAGCGGTTATTGCTTAGCCCTGTCGAACTTGGAGTACTTTATCTAGCGGTCACGCTTGTGATCATGGCATTGTTTGTGCCGATTGCTTACCAATTGACAAACGCAAGTCAAGTAAACGAAAGAGACCCGATAAATAAAATACGTACGAAGTCATTTATTTTTGAGCTAGCTGGTGTGGTGCTTGGCTTGCCAGGCTTCTTTCTGGTGCTATTTTTACTAACACTAGGGACAGTGATTACAGGTTTCCTTATTCAGCCTATTTATATTCTTGTTTTCCTTTTGATTATGGCATTAAAAGTAGCGCTACGATTTGTTATAACGGTACGTAGTTTTTAAGGAATGTCCAAGAAATTACAAAATGATTGGCCCGAAAATATGCTATACTGGCTCAGACGAAAAGTTATATTAGATCACTTATAAGATAGAGAAAAATGGTAAATAAATTAGGAGGGAAATCCGTTGAAAAAGGTAATTACGTATGGAACGTTTGATCTGCTTCATTGGGGCACATCAATTTATTAAAGAGGGCAAAGGATCTAGGTGATTATTTAATTGTGGCGATCTCATCGGATCAATTTAATGCAATAAAAGAAAAAGAAGCTTACCACAGCTTTGAAAATCGAAAAATGATTCTGGAAGCAATTCGTTATGTAGACGAAGTGATTGCTGAAGACAACTGGGAACAAAAAGTTGAGGACGTACAAAAGCATGGTATTGATGTGTTTGTTATGGGAGATGATTGGGAAGGGAAATTTGATTTCCTAACCGAATACTGCGATGTTGTTTACCTACCGCGGACAGAAGGAATTTCTACAACAAAGATCAAGACAGAGTTGTTTGAGGCGAATAAAGGTTAGTAGTGTTTTTATACAAATTGGGGACTCCATACTACATGATGTTGAGTGTGGGGTTCATTTTATTTTTAAGAAGGGTGTTATGATACATGGATGTAATAAGCATTATTACTCCTGTAAGTAAACAGGATGAGAAATATATAAAACGTTGTTACGATTCTCTTTTAAATCAGTTGCAACCAAATCTAGAGTGGATTGTTATCTTAGAAGAGTACAATGAAGAAATCGAAGCTATTAAAAAGGGTAATGATGTATCGAAGAAGTTGGAAATAAAGGTTTCGTTTGACCCAGATCTAATAAATGTATATCAAAAACGAAATGAAGGTATTAAGTTGGCTTCTGGAAAATACGTTTATTTCCTTGATGTCGATGATATGTTACATGACCATACCCTTTACACACTTATGGAGTCAGCGAAATCAACTCCTGATTTGTACGATATAGTATTAGGTTCTTTAAAGGAAACAAATGTCATTGCAACCGAATCAATTGCGTATAACAGATTATTAAATCGTCTGCTTGAAAATAGAATTGGGAAGCCCAAAGTGCTTGATCAAAAGAAGTATAGAAATTCGGCATTAAATACACTATTCAAACGTGATTTTATCTTAGAAAATAAAATTGAGTTTGAAGAATCAATGACAGGATTTAGTGATATTGTGTTTACATCCAAGGCATATTCAAAAACTGAAATGGATGTCGTTTTTGATAAAGATGCTGTTTATTTAAAGTTTGTGCGGAACGATCCTATAAATAACCCATCAATATCCCAGGCCCAAAATGGTATTGAGCTTTATCCACGTTCAATGGCTCAAGCAATTTCGTCTCTAGAAGAAGGTTCGACTTATAGAAACATACTAATAAATAAATTTCTTAAGACCTACCATTATAAATATCTAGATGGTATTTATAATACTGATCCAAGTGATGTGTATAAAGAGACTTGGTCTGCTGCGTTTAGGAGTATTGGTTTAGATCGGATTATTTTTAACAGACCTGTTCATAAAAAAGAAATTGAACATCTCGTTGCAGGTAATTATAAACAAGCAACTAAAATGGCAAATAGACGATTAAATTTTAGAACCCTTAAAAAAATTAAAAAGAAGCCAGGAACATACAGACGAGTTTTATACCAAAAGCTTTTTACCACTAAGCTAAGTGTAAAAAAGAACTATGTTTTATATGAAAGTTTTTAGGTAGAAACTACTCGGACAGCCCTAAATATATTTATGAATATTTGAACCGGTCTTACCCTGGTAAATACAAGCATATATGGGTGTTTAATGATCCGGAAAGAGAAGAACCAAAGGGAGTTGTAAAAGTAAAACGTTTTGGGTTAAAGCACCTATACTATATGGCAAGAGCAAAGTTTCATGTCAATAATATGCGCCAACCCAAATGGTTTATTAAAAGAAAGGAACAAATTTTCCTTGCAACTTGGCATGGGACCCCTTTAAAAAAGCTTGTCTTTGACATGAAGGAAGTTCATTCAGCCAATCCAAATTATAAGAAAGACTTTTACGAACAATCTAGGGACTGGGATTATTTGGTTTCTGCTAACAACTATTCAACTGATATATTTAAACGTGCGTTTATGTTCGATAATGAAATTCTCGAGTTTGGGTATCCTAGAAATGATTTATTATATGAAGATAATAAAGAAACCGTCGCTGAAAGCCTGAAAACAAAGCTCGGAATTCCAAAAGATAAAAAAATTGTATTGTATGCACCTACATGGCGTGATGATGAATATTATAAGCCGGACAATATAAGTTTAAATTACAGTTAGACTTGGAGAAGTTGAAGGAAGAATTAGGGGATGAGTTTTTCTTTATTATCCGTACTCATTATTTTATTGCAGACAAACTTGATTTTACAGGAGTAGAAGACTTTGTCTTTAATGGGTCACAATATGATGATGTGACGGAACTATATTTAGTTTCTGATGTACTTATTACAGATTACTCTTCGGTCTTCTTTGACTATGCCAATTTAAAAAGGCCAATATTGTTTTTTACGTATGATTTGGAAAAGTATCGTGATACGCTTAGGGGTTTTTATATTGACCTTGAAAAGGATGTTCCTGGACCCTTATTAAGAACGACAGAAGAGATCATTGAGGTATTAACCGATTTAGATGGTCTGAACCGAGTATATGGAACAAGGTTAAATCAATTTTACGATCGATACTGTCATTTAGATAAAGGTACTGCATCAAAACAAATTGCAGAAAAAGTTATTGTTGGAAAATAAAAAACAAAAATCCCCACACAAAAGAGTCTCATTGTAAATCCTTTGTGTGGGGATTTCTTGTTTAAATGGTTAATTATGAAAGATTTAAGTAAAGTTAATGAAATCCTGCTATTGCCGTTTATTTTCATGCTAATAGGGAAGTAGAATGAAATCAGTAGATATGTGAATTTTCCATTGGAGGGGAACAGTGTGGGTTTCTTAAATTTGCTAACCAAAAAAGATTCTATAAAAAATAAAGTAGGTTTTGAAGTTATAAATGAAAAAGCGTTAAATCGTAAAACATCAGTTACAGTCATAGTACCAGTCTATAATGCAGAAAAGTGGCTTCAGCGGACCGTTGATTCTGTTATTTTACAAAATTTAGGTCAGGATAATATTACTTGTGTTCTTGTTGATGATCACTCAACTGATGGAAGTAAAAAGGTGATGAAAAAGTACTCTCGCATGTATGAAAATGTTGTAAGTGTTTTTTTAGAACAGAATACTGGTACACCTGCCCATCCTAGAAATTTAGGTGCACATTTGGCAAATTCTGAATATGTTTTTTTTCTTGATGCTGATGACTGGTTGTATCCAACAGGTTTAAAAACATTGGTTGACTTGTTGGAGGAATCGAATGGTGATTATGCAGTCGGTAAAACGATTGAAGTAAATTCTAAATCTGAAATAGTAATTGGCCGATATGAATCGAGTCGAGAGCGGCGGAATGTATCACCTTATTCGATTAAACATTTCTTCTATCACTTAGGTCCAAGAGCGAGAATGGTGCGCTTAAAATTAATAAGAGATCATAATATCACTTTTCCTGAAATGAAATTTGCAGAGGATAAGCAGTTTTTTATTGATGTGATCATAGCAGCTGACAAGGTGTCAACTACGATGGAGCCTATCTATTATTTAAACCGTTTAGACGAGAACGACTCGCTCATTAAACAAACCGATATTATGCAAAAGATGGATACAAACATTGCTGTGTTAAAGTATGTTTTAAAGAAAAAGCTTCCTGCGGAAAAAGAAAAAACTATTATCAATCGCATTATAGAATTTGATAGTATTACTCGTTTGTTTGACCGCAATCATTTCGTTAAAAGCAAAGATAAACAAGCCTATTTTGATAAATTTCATGAAGTAATGTCAATCTTTAATGCTGCTAAACGTTCTTATTCTTTTGAAGAGACGATTATTAAGCCAATTAATAAACAATACTACAAGTTTGCTACTAATCATGAATATGAGAAGCTTGTGCTATTGGCAAAGTGGTCTAAGAAAAACGGGGAAGTATCTTACTTTTCAAAGGATGGTTTACCGTATAAACAGGCTCATCTTGAAGATGGAACAAAGCTTCTGTTTCCGATAGAAATCAGAGCAGAGCTCCTTAAACAAGACGTCGTAGATAATGCAATTGAATTAGAGATACAGGTATCGGGACATGGTGAGAACAAAGTAGAATTTTGCATACTACAAAGCAGAGATTCAGTATTAGATAGCTATTATTTTAAAGAAGATTTAAGTCAAGATGGAAACGTGATAAGCGTTAAAATTCCTTCAAAAGAACTAAGCGAATTGGATGCAACTGGGTACCAGTTCTTACTAGGATATAACGATTATGAGAAGATTCATGTCCAAAAAGAGAGTGATTCAGAGCTAGATTTGGAAATAAATTCTGAAAAACAACTAAAGCTATATAAAACAATCAAAAGTAATATCGGGATTAAAATTTCTTGATTTATCTTAAGCAATACAATTTAACTGTGGTAATTTAAGAAAGGTCAATTTTACTAAAACAGTTTTTATAAGAGGGAAGGGTAGTAAAGAACAATGAAATCAGTTAAAAAAGCTATTATTCCAGCAGCAGGACTTGGTACAAGGTTCTTACCTGCTACTAAAGCAATGCCAAAAGAAATGCTGCCAATTGTTGATAAACCAACAATCCAATATATTGTTGAAGAAGCAATTGAGTCCGGTATTGAAGATATTATCATAGTTACTGGAAAAGGAAAACGTGCGATTGAAGATCATTTTGATCATGCATTTGAATTAGAACAAAACCTTGCTGAAAAAGAAAAGTTTGAGCTCTTAGAAGCTGTACAAAAAGCAGGAAAAGTAGACATTCATTATATTCGCCAAAAGGAGCCGAAAGGACTTGGCCATGCTGTTTGGTGTGCTCGCAAGTTTATTGGTGATGAACCATTTGCTGTTCTACTTGGTGACGATATTGTACAAAATGATAAACCTTGTTTGAAGCAACTAATTGAGCAGTATGAAGAAAAAGAAGCAAGTATTATAGGTGTACAGCAAGTGCCACATGACACAACAAATCGATACGGTATTATTGACCCAACAACAAAAGAAGGTCGTTTGTATGGTGTAAGTCGTTTTGTTGAAAAACCAAAAGTTGAGGAAGCACCTTCTAACTTAGCTATACTTGGACGTTATCTGCTGACTCCTGGCATCTTCAAACATCTAGAAAAGCAAGAAACAGGAGCTGGAGGAGAAATTCAGCTGACAGATGCTATTCAAATGTTAAATGAAGAACAACAGGTTTTTGCATATGATTTTGAAGGCAAACGCTATGATGTTGGAGAAAAACTAGGTTTTGTCTTAACAACACTTGAATTTGCGATGCAACGAGGAGATCTAAAACCTGCATTAATTGAAAAAATGAAAGAGTATCTTGAACTTGAAGATATGCTTCGTAAATAAAAGATTAAAAAGAAAAAAGCTAAGCAATTGCTTAGCTTTTTTCACGTTTTATAAGAGTGATTCTGCAGAAATCCAACCTTCTAAACCATTTACAATCACTTTGTAGAAATCGCCGTCTTGAGTCAAGACTTCAACTGTATCTCCTTTTTCTAATTCTTTTAGATGAGTTGCTGTTTGGTCAGGACTAGCTAATAACATTGCTTCCATCTCTAATTGTATTTCTTTTATTAATGAATCCTTATCGTCATTGGTGGCAATCGAGTTTTCGTCCCCTTCAGCACTGTCATCCATGGAGTCATTGTCCTCTGAAGCTTCGTCCTCATGAGGAGTGTCCTCATCTAAAGAGAGATCAGAATCTTGTTCAGTAGGGTCGTTGTCCTCTGAAGCCTCATCGTCAAGAGATACCTCATCTAAAGAGGAATCAGAGTCGTGTTGAGTAGAGTCATTGTCCTCTGAAGCTTCGTCCTCAAGAGGAGAGTCCTCATCTAAAGAGAGAT
>BAXC01000044.1 GCA_001310375.1 Bacillus sp. JCM 19041
TACCGGCGAGGGAGCCCCCGAATGAAACCGGGGGTTGGGGGATTAAATAATCACGGTCAAGCTAGTTTAGCTTGCAGGTTTGGACAGCGTCCAAGGTTTGATAATAAAGGGGGTGAGTACTTGAAAGTTGTGCCAGAGGGCGTCCGTTCGTGCTTATACACTGGTATAGGCAACAACATTGATTTTTTAATTGCACGGGCAACAGAAGTCATTCAATCCAAGCAACGTTTTATGAAAAGTTACGACTTGAAGAAGTATGAAGAAGTGAAGGAAGCTCTGAGCTGGTATACAGAGCACTGCCTTGAATCAAGTTTAGAAGAAGATTTACAGGAGTTTGAACGGTTATACCAAAAAATTAAGGAGGAAGAATCAATATGAGACATGTTGAACTTTTAAACCGAGGGCAAATGGAGAAAGAACTAGAAGAGCAAGGGATCTTGGACATTGCAGAACAATTGATTGAACGTATGAAGGAACATGTGCGCTATACAAGCAAACAAGTATTTGAGCAGGTCATTATTGATGCAAAGATGGTCGTGGATAATGCAGTTAAAACGATTGTAGCTCGCTTTGCCGTATACGAATTTGAAGATCCATCAGAAGATGGCGAAGTTGATCCAATTAAATATGTTGAATTTGAATCACTAAGCCCAACAAAAGAGGTTTAGTGATTTTTTATGTTAGCTCAATACAAGACGTTGGATGAGCGGTTTAAATTACTAGGGTTTACCGTTGGCATTGGTATGCAAGTGTATGTGATGGATTTAAGTAGACGGTCGATGCTTGTAGTCGAAGGAGTTAGGAAAAGTGGTTATTCCACCTATCGATATACGTTCTATAAAATGACGTGCTTGCCTGGGGGTGGTCAAAGGCGCTTAAAAGTGTATGAGAAAGATGTTTCAGCAAAAAGGGTGTATACGACGAGTAGCATCTTTTTTAGCATATCTAGAGCAAAATCAAGGAGGGGTAAAGGATGGGTAAATCGGGTGGGCGTTCGATTATCGAACGCCTTAAACACCGTTTCAAACGAATTAAGGTGCCTACTAAACAAAGAAGCATGATTCGGAAAGATCATTCAAAGAGAACAGCAACGGCTGTGTGGTCGTTATTAGGAAGTATTGTTGTGCTGTCGATTCTAACCATTCTGCTCTCAATTAATACAAGGTCAGCGTTGAATGAAACCAATGCGCATTTGTCGGATGAAGGAAACGAAGAAGAAACACAGTCTATTTCATTACCTGCTGCAGAACAGTATCTGTCAGGTTTTATTGATGTGTTTATCAATGTTCAAAACACTCATAAAGCAATAGAAGAAAGAAGACAAGCGCTCAAAGGCTACATGATTCAATCAGAGACGTTACAGGAAGATAAGCACCCACTTTATCAACTTTCAGATCTTCAAGGCAATCGGCTGTTGGAAAGCCATTCATTATTTAATGTGAAAGAGAAGGAAGAAGAAACGTTGTTTCAATACAAGGTGACATTTACGAATCAAGTCCCAAAAGAAAAAGAAGTAGAAGTGGAATCAGATGACGACGATGATGATGAACCGGAAACAGAAGTAGTCATTGAGAATGAGGAAACAAAGCAAACATTATTGTTGAATATTCCGTTGAAGGCAGACGGAAATACCTTTGCTGTTGCGGCAACACCGTACTTTTCAGAAGTTTACTCGTTAAACGGAACGATTGAAGTCGAAGAAGAAAAATCGCATATTGAGCCTTATGCGGGAGAAGAACAACAAGCAATTCAAGAGTTTTTAAACTCATTCTTTGAACGATATGCATCTGAACCGAAAGAGGAATTGGCTTACATGATGAAGGAACCGGAAAGCCTCAACGGAGCTTTTTCATTTGAAGAGATGCAGGATATGCAGCTGATTGAAACCAACGAAGGTTTTAAAGCTGAAGTATCGGTGTTGTTTCGCGGAAAAGACACGAACATCCCACAACCTGCTTTTATCGAATTAGAGATTAACCGACATGAGGGGAATTACTACATTGAATCGATGAAATACCTATAAAGGGAGGAAGAAAAAATGAATCTATTAAACAAAATAACGGCAGGATCTGTTCCAAGTGGACTGCCGACACTAGATGGCGTAGAAAACTGGGGGCTCGTAGTGGTAGCTCAAGTGATTGGGCTATTTGTCTTCTTCTTGATCGCGAAACACTTAGCTCGATTTAAAATCGGTGGCATCATTATGACATGTGTAGTCGGAGGCATCGCTACATTTGTTGTGCAAAACTGGTCGCAAGTAAGCGGATGGATTGAAGCGTTTATTGACACGTTTTAAGGAGGTGTAGGATTGCGTACGGTTTTTAATTATCGGAAAGCATTAAGAGAACCTAAAAAAGTGCAACAGCTAACAGCATCATATAGTTTACCAATCCCATTTGAGTTGATCCCAGTAATCAACTTTTTTGTGTTTATGGCTCTTACTTTTCTTGTAGGGCAAATCATTCGTATGGGGTTTCCTCATGCGTTTGAACGAACCTTCGTGATGTGGTTAATCGGATTACCGCTAGCGCTGACAATTCTGGTGACGAAAATTAAACCTGAAGGCAAAAACATTTATTTATACTTTTTGGATGTAGCCAAATACTACGTCCAAATTAAACTCCCGAAAAAACGTTTTTGTAATGATCGAGAGGTCGAATGGATGAGTGATTCAACGATTCAATTTAAATCCTGTGTGAAGGTGGTGGCAAGAAAAAATGAGTACATTAAAAACACCAATGAAAACAATGAGGAACAATCTGTTGTTAACGAGAGCGGGCGACGTGTGGGCGTATTACCGCATCAAGAGTCAGTCCATTCCCATGCAAAATAAAAAAGTGGTGAACAGCTATAAAAGAAACTGGAAAGCTTTCTTTGAAGAACTAACAACGCATAAAGATTTCCATTTAATGATGTATCCACAAGAATATCGGTTGGAAGAACGCTTTGCCGACTTGGAACAGGACTTGGCAGAAGACGCAAAACAAATGGCGGAATACTATACAGAAGAAACGGTACGCTTGCTCAATCAACGCTTAGGCAAAGTCACAAAAAATGATTTTATTTTAGGAGTGAAGTTAAAACAGAGTCTAGTGAACAGTGATGCTGAACTAAAGGAAAACATGATGTCGATGTTTTCAACGGCGACAGATACAATCGTAAATCTCTTAGGGTGGGAACAAAGCGTTTCCACCTCTTTCTTTCAACAATATGAAGAGGCAGAGGAGGCAACAGCGAGTTTACTGGCAATGGTCAATGGGATTCGTTTAACAGAAGATGAATTGATTTATGTGAATCGATATAACTTTTTACGCGGCTTAGATCATCAAGTAGGGGAAGAAATTGAAAATGCGTCCGTTGATGCGATAACGAATACGTTAATTGATCCAACCTCTTCTGGCGTGTTGAAGCTTACAAGCGATGAATCGGAAGGGTATATGTCATTTGTTGTGATTGATGAATTTCGCCACAATATGGCTGAGAGTGAACTGTTTTATGAGGCACAAACACTGCCTTTTCCAGTAGAAATTGAGATGAAAGTTCAGGTCGAAAGCAAATCAAAAACGAAAATGGATTTAAATTTAAAAAAGCAGCAGTTAAAAGAGTCAACGTTGGAACAAAACCGTGTTGGCGATCAAGAGGATTCTTCGGTGAGTGCGAGTGCGTATTTAGTCAGGCACTTGCAAAATGAAATCAAAAAAGATGATGTGGATATGTTGAACTGGTTAGCGGTGATTGTGGTACAAGGGGATACAAAAAAAGAATGCAAAAATCGAGCAAAGCTTGTCACACGACATATGAAATCAGCAGGGATAACATGCCGAATCCCAGTCGCAGACCAATTGCCTCTGTTCTATAAATTTCTACCTGGGGAACGTCTAGATGTGACAAATCGAAATTGGCTGCAAAAAACCACTCAAGATGGCTTAGCAGAAGGACTTTTTGGCGTATCGGCGGATGTGGGTTCAAAAATTGGCTTCTTTATTGGTTGGATTGATCCATTTGTGAAACATGCCGATTTACAAGGGGCGATATCAGCGAGTCGATTTCCTGTTTTGTACCACATGTTCTTAGCCAACCAACAGCTCAAAGGGTCAAAGACACGTTCGCCCCATGTACTAATTACGGGGGATACTGGCACAGGTAAATCATTTTTAGCAAAGCTCTTGTTTATCTATGTAAGCATGCTAAATGTAAAATCCTTGTACATTGACCCAAAGAAGGAATTGCGTAAGTGGATTGAAAAGGTGAAGCAAAACCCAAGGTACAACAAGAGTACCCGTTATTTACACAGCATCTCGAAAAATTCCATTTTACAACGCTTGATGCAGCGGATGAAGACAATTGGGGGGCGCTTGATCCAGTCGTGTTTCTGCCACCAATGCAAGCAAAGGAAATGGTGCAAGTGATCTTCGCGCAAGTGTATGACTTTAAAGGCAAAGACGATGTTCATACTGCTTTTTTACGTGCAATCACCAATGTATTGGAACAAAAGCAAAATGGGGAGCAAGTAGGTTCACTAACAATCGTTGAACAAATGAGAAACCATGAAGATTCCGCAGTCCGAAAGGCTGGGGATTTTTTGTATGAAGTTGTAGCAGACTCCATTATGAAATTATGTGTCCATGGTGGTTCCAATCAGGCTTTATCTTTAAATAAGCGCATTAGCATTGTCGAAATTGAAAACCTCGATTTACCAGAAGCGACTGATCCGATTGAGAGTTATACGAATTCACAACTTAAATCAAGTGCCGTCATGTTTGCACTTGGGAAGTTTTGTGAGCTATTTGGCATGAACAAGGAAGAACGTACAATGGAATTTATGGACGAAGCATGGGTGATCACATCCAGCCAACAAGGAAGAAAAGTTGAAAAACAAATGCGTCGCGTAGGGCGCAGCTACAACAATGCCCTTGTTTTCATTTCACAAAGTACGAAAGATGCATTGCGTGAAGAAGAGTCAGGGAACTTCGGTGTAGCGTTTGCGTTTGATGAACCGACAGAACGAAAAGAAGTGCTCAAATGGATGAATATGGAGCCAAGCGAAGAGAACGAAGATATGATGGAAAACATGTTTCAAGGTCAGTGTCTTTTTAAAGATTATTATGGCCGAACAGCGAAAATGAGCATTGAGTGCCTGTTTGATGAATGGTATGGCGCGTTAGAAACCGTTGAAACATCATCGGTGGCAACTGCGGAAGAAAAGTATTTATAGAAGGGAGGTAGAGGATGAAGTTAGCAATTTTAAATTCACTTGTGATTACGAACCAAGGTGTGTACAAAGCAGAAAAGATTACATTAATGGAAGCACGGAAAATGATGTTTGCCCATGAAACCAACTATGAAAGCTATGTTGGTCATGCATCCTCATCATTTGTTTTAGAAGAGCTTCTTGGCTTTCCTGTTCCGGTTAATCGCATTCGATTCAGGCAAGAAAAATACCAGCAAGCCCTTTGTTTTAAGCTATATGATCGCTACATGGAATACAAGAAGCTGACAGAAAAAGAACTACAAAGCGTGAATTATGATTTCTTTCTCTTAACGAGAATGGACTAGAAAGGAGAGGGAGAATGAGGTGGAAGCGAAAAGCCATCTGGATGAGCATAGGAGCAGCGCTAATCGCCCTGCTCTTTTTTGGTTCCCAAACGTTAGTCTACGCAGATGACCAAGAAAACATGACCGAACCAAAGGTAGAAGAGAAAGGCGGCGTAGAACTATCCATCAAACGTTACCCCATATCGAGATACGTAGCTAACAATGAAGATGCTGATGGTCGGATTAAAGGGGCATTTGTCGGGTTTACGAATGTCGTATTCTCTCTAGCAGGCAACGTTGTACTGATCGTTGATACAGCAATGGATAAATTGTATTCCTTAGAGCCAATCGATGAATTTGCGGATACGTTAACGATAATTTCAACTACCGTATATGATACGTTGAAAGAACACTTTGGCGAGTTGCTTTTTGTATTTGCGGTAGGCTATATTGTCTATTTGTTTATTGCAAAGGGAAGCGTCCAAGAAGCTTGAGAAGATCCGTTTTATTCTTCTTGGTGCTTGTTGTAGGTGGCTATTGGATGCTCAATGCTGGTTACTTTATGAAGTCATTAAATGCTCTGTCAGTAGAAGCGCAAGGTACATGCTTGAAGCGGGGAATGGATTAATTAATGTGGCTGAAGGTGAAGGGGTTTATGCCGATACGAGTCAAATTGATCCTGAAAACAAAATGGATGGTACGATCTCAATCATGAGAAATGTCTATTTTGATTTGGCAATGAAAAAACCGTATCTCATAGTAAACTACGGCACGACAAGTGAAAACACGATTAATGAGAACGATCATGCTGATCCAGAAGACGTTCCTGGCGGAAGCAATTTCAACAGAGTAGATCGTATGTTGGCGTTTCAGTTAACGAGTGATGGCGAAAAAGACAGGCAGAGCTATGTAGATGGTGAAATTGACGAGTACAACAACGAAAACATGGGTGGAGGAAATGTCTTTCAACAAATGGGGCAGTCACTTATCGCTTTATTTGGTTCTGTGCTGCTCGGTATCCCATTTCTTTTATTAGCATTACTAAATTTCCTCTTGCAGCTTATCGCGTTAGCACTCGCTTTTTTTATCCCATTTTCGTTCATCATGTCGTACATTCCTCAATTGGCATATTCAGGCTTTGTAAGCATTGGCAAGCTATTGAGTGTGTTTGTTTTAAAAGCAATGCTTGGTATCCTTGTGTTGTTTGTCTATGTTCTCTGCTTCATCGTCGATGCAGTGTTGCCACCAGAAGGGTTTGCGATGTATTTAGTCAATCTGACTGTGTTAATTGCTGTATTGCTTTTAATGATCTGGAAACGAGATGCATTAATTAAAATGGTTACAGCCGGGAAAGTCACGTCGGTTGATAACAACATGCTTAATCAAGTACGGAATGAAATGGTCAATCCGGCTGTTAACGCAATAAAACCACGCCCGGCAGGTTTACGGGAATCCCCTATTCAACAAACCGAGCATCAAGCGCCACCTAAAAGCGATCGTACGAGTGTGAAAGAAGGTCGAAACGATGCGCAACTAGCAGAAGCACGAACACCACAAAAACATGGGAAAGAAGAAAGTCCGTCTTCGGCTGTCGCACACAATGACCAAATGAAGCGTGCTGAACGGACACCTCAACAAAAACGAGAAGAAAAGAAAGCAGAAAAGCGAAAGAAGAAAGCGGAAAAACAAACGTCTAAACAAGAGCAAAAAGAACAGAAGCAACCAAGAGAAAATTTAAGTCCAGTTGCGGTTCATCAAAAAGAAGAACGCCATGCACCAATACAAGAAATCAATCAAAGAGGACACGAAAGAACGAAGCAACCACAGCCGCGTGATTACCAGGAACAATCGAATCGTACGCCTATCAAACAAGGTGATGTGACGTATTTAGACGATCACCGAGCGTTGCGTTCGGTAGAGAAATTAGAGAGAGACAATCAATTACGTCAAACAAAAGGTGGAAATTCCGCTAATCAACGAACGGAACAAAAACCTTCACAAAACGAACCTCAATGGATTCAAAACAAAGAGAATCAAGCGATTCAACCAAATAAAAGGGTCAATGAAATCTATGATCAGCCAAAGACAGAATCTATCAGAACCGCACAGAACAATGATAAAAGAGAACTAGAAGCGATTGAAAAAGAAGAAGATCGACACACACATAGAGCAAAGGGAGCGTCTAAATAGACGTTCCTTTTTGTCGTGAAGAGGAGGATAAGACATGAAAAAGCTAGGCTGTGGATTGTTTCTTGCTGCCGTGCCATTTTTATTTGTGGCAATGATCCTCATGGGTGTTGTCATGGTAATTACAGGGGAAAGCAACACGACAGGGAGCGATGCCCAATCTGAGATTGAAAGCGATATGGCTTCAGAGTATACGTTTAACGGAGTCAGCCAGAAATTGAACGATATCGCCCATACTTTGAACGCTATGCAAAAGAAAACGGCATTGAAGACATATTGAGATCTTAATGGCGATGACGATGCAAGAAAGCGGCGGGCGACTTGCCGATGTCATGCAATCATCTGAATCACTTGGACTTCCTGTTAATACAATTACAGATCCAGAGCTATCCATTAAACAAGGTGTGAGCTACTTTGCCAATGTACTAGAAACGGCTGGTGGAGATACAGAGTTAGCCTTACAAAGCTATAACATGGGACATGGTTTTATTGATTATGCGAATGAACATAACGACGGCAACTATAGCAAAGAAGTAGCACAACAGTTTTCCAATCATATGAAAGACCGATTAGGATGGAGTGTTTATGGAGATCCAAATTACGTGGATAACGTCATGCGTTATTTAGATAAAAACGAGCCGGATTACGCAGCAGGCGATGCAGATTGGGCATTGCCATTAAAAGATATTCGCATCACAAGCGAATTTGGATGGCGAACACATCCCGTTACAGGACAAAGAGACACGTTTCATGGAGGCTCGACTTTGCTTGTACACCCGCAGACTCCATTTTAAGTGTGGCAGAAGGAAAAGTAGTTGAAGCAAGGCATGGCAATGTTGGCTATGGCAATTACGTCACTGTGCAACACGGACAAAACGAGTTCTCGCGTTATGCTCATTTATCGTCTATAGGTGTTTCCAACGGAGAAAAAATTGATCAAGGGGATTCCCTAGGTAAATGTGGCACAACAGGTTCGAGTACGGGCAATCATCTCCACTTGGAACACATGACCGAGCTTGGGCAAGCACATCCAAATAAGATTGATCCGAAAGAGACCTTAGGACTTTAGCCAGAAAGGACGGTTTACATGCAAAAGAAAATGATAGCGATAATTGTATTGTTGCTAGGAACAATGGTGTTTTTCATCATTCAAAACAGCAGCTTGAAAAATGAAAATCTAACATTGACGGAGCAAAATGAACAGCTTAAAAACGAAGACGTTAATAAACCAGATACAAATGAACAGATGAAGGAGGCAGCTGATAAGTTTATTAACGGCTATTTTAACTATCAAGACAAACCAGCAAAGCAAGATGTAGAAAGCTATGCCACAAATGAAGCCTTGGAACAGTTACAGTTTGACGATGCAGAGGGATTAGAAGAAGTTTACAGTGATGCCGATATAGAAACGATTCAATCCAGCGTAGAAAGCTTAAGCCTTTATGAGGGGCAATCATTAGATGATCGTGTGGAGCTTGTTGCTTTGTTTGATAACCGAATTGAAGTCAATGACACATCAAGTGTAGTAATGACCATAATGACGTTAGAAATGATAGTAGAAGAGGATCAATGGAAGGTTGCCAACTTCACTTTTACACAGCAATAGAAGTTGGTTGGAAAAATCTATGATTCTCTTAGAATTTGAATGGATAGATGTTAGGATGAACCAAAATCAAAGGAGGATGAGAAAGATGAAAAAGAGCTTGTTAAGTGTTGTTGCTATATTGGGTTTGTTGTTAGCAGCTTGTAATGGAAGTGAATATGATGCTGAGATTGAAGAGGTTATTGACTTATATAAGAATGACGATAGCGCAATGATGTGGATGGATGAAGAACAGATAACCCGTGAGAATGCAGATATTAGTGTGTATGAAGGAGGGCGTTATATTAAGATTGGCTTTTTTAATTTAGAGGATGAGGATAAGACCGTTCGTTATGAGTTTTATGAGAGAAGTGGAGATAACTATGAATGGTTGCCAAGAATGAATCAAACCGATGATCGATTGGGTTTGGCGGATAGGGAGCCGGAGTATGAAGAACAGATGGGAAAATAATCTAAATTAAAGGGTTCTCACAATCGGAGAAACCCTTTAATAACAGCTAATACTAAAAGTACTATTTTACCTGTCACCGAGTTCAGTGGTTATATGTCCAATTAAAGAACGTAGGAACTTCTCCATATTAAGATTATCGGAGGGTTCAACATAGTGTCCTTCTAGTCCCCGATCTTCATTAGACATTAAAAAACCTGCCGAAGTATATTTCCTTTCTAAAACCAGCTTTCGTGTAAATATTTCATAACGTTTTGCGTAGGAGGTATTGTTGAATTCTTGAAGCACCGGGAAGTGAGGTGCTTTAACTGACCTTGGTTTTAAAGAGTTTTCCGAATGCTCTACAATCATGAGATAACCCACAAATGGTGACATACTGTTCTCGAATGCTCCCTCTCTAAACGCCGTCCAGATATCAACAGAACTACCTAATGCTTCTTCTGTTCTATTGTTAAAATTGTTCCCTAAAGAACCAACTTGGGATTTAAATTCAATAGCTGCTAGTAATTTTTTTTTATCGTTGTTTTCTTTTTTTACAACCAGTAGATCCCATTGCTTGGTGGGTCTGTAGTAACCTGGAATTTCTAACTTCTTGTTAAAAAAAATCTCATCCTCATTTATCTTATTTTTTAATAAGACGAATTTAATAATATCAACAAAACCGTCTAATTGTTTTCCTCCTGTAACAGATCCTCTATTACCAAGAATATCAGCCTTAGTACCTGTAGAATTCTTTTCTTTCTGAGCCTTACGTGTTTGCCAAAATTGCTTAATTGCTTGTTCAACCATTTTTTCTACAGTATCTTTTTCAGGATAATATATGTCCATATCATCTATTCCTCCGTATCTAAATAGCTATAGATCATTGCAAGTTCTTCTTTAGATAATTGATATGCCTTTGCTACAAAATAATCGAGTTCTTTTATGTTTTCTAATGTGGTGTTACTTAATGCCTTGATAATTTCTGGAGAGATTTCGTTTAAATTAGGTAGACATATCTTTCTTAAATATTGTGCTTGATAACGGATATATCCACCACGCATTTTAGTAGAATATGCTTGGACAAAGAATTTAGATATTGAAGATGATAAAAAAGCTTGTAGAAGTTTGATATCCCAATTTCCTGGCAAGACATAATATAAATTATGGTGAGGATAGAATTTACCTGTATCTTCTACAATAAGGTTTTTGTTTTTGATATCTGGGATAAGTAACTTTGGTTGTGAAACTAAATTGCTGTGAATACGATCGATGGTTCTAAACCATCTATTTGGGTTTTTCTTTGCAATGCTTCTATTCAGTATTGATTCTTTGTTATTATGAATATAAGTTTTTAACTTTGGATAGTCTTCTAAGTCTATAAGTTCTCCATTTTCTTTAAAAGGATTTATGACATAATTCCCAGACCATTCTATTTTACCGCTTCTAATATCTTTTGTTTTAAGTAAGGGAACCAAAATTTCCTTTTCAATATTTATAGTATTTGGGTTGATAATATATATACGATCAGCACCCGTAGCTACTCCAATTCCAACCTTGATATTGTGCTGTGAATGTTCTAACGAATAGTATTTGGATTCTAACTTCTTAAGTAAGTCAAGTGTTATTTCGCTACTAATAACCCAGGGTGAGTCACCCTTAAACCATTCCTTAAAGGTGAAGTATTTTATACTTTTGCTTTCTAATTGGTTATCATTTAAGAAAAAGTCTTTAATGCCATTAATAGTTTGATCCGTTATGTCTTTTGCTGAAATTGCTTTTATCGTTGTGTTTTTTACTGGAGTGTTTTCAATTATAAAAACTGCTGGGTAAGCCGATACATCATCTCCAAATACCTTCGCTTCATTTAGATCAATGTAAAATCTCATATTGAAAAATTTGTAAATATAATTTCTTATTTCTCTTCCGTATTGGTTTCTAGTAAATCTATCTGCACAAATAAAACCTAACTGACCATTTAACTTTAATAACTCTAAGCTTTTTTGTATGAAAGGTATATATAAATCAGCTCTTCCCGTCATAGTTGAATAATTGTTTCTATAAATGTCTAACAAGTTTTTTTCAATAAGTTCTTGTCTGACGTATGGGGGGTTGCCAACAATGAAATCAAACCTCTGCAGATCTTGCTTTTGATAAAGTAAGTAATCATCTTTAATAAACCAATGGCTTATAATACTTTCAATATATTTGGTGGATAAGGTGTGTTCCAATATGGACGTAACATTAATTTTTCCGATAGTATACCTACGGTCATTTATCTCAAAGCCCTTTATAGATTGAGATAAATGTTTGAGAGTATTTGTATTATTTATATCTACAGAGTGGTTTTCTAAAGATAAAAGAAGTCTTTGTACAGCAACCTCTAGGAATACACCTTCTCCATAAGATGGATCTAAGAGAGAAAACTCCCATAACTTTTTATCTGGTGTATAACCGATTATGTCTAAGATTAGTTCGGCAATTTCTGGTTTTGTGTATATAACACCTGGTTCTAATAATGGTTTATCCATGTATTTATCATAACTCCTCTTTGGGCAATACACTTTATGATAACATGCAATTTAAATTGAAGGGAATTACAATCAATCAAATGTATTACATGATCGATGCATTCTGGAACTGTTATATTTGCGGTGGAATAAAAAAATTCGGTATTTAAAAAGTTATACTTATTGACGAAAGTATAAAAGGAGAGGTGGTTAGTAATTTTGGGATTAAGTTTAATAAATTTAAATAGCAATAAATCTCTTGAACGAAAAATAAGAAAATGTATAGCCTTATTAGATGATGAATATAAAGATTTAAATTTCACTATAAATTTTTATGGGAAAAGAGAAAAATTACAAAAAGAGCGAAATATAAAACCTGATTTAAAAGAAGAAAATTATTTACAAATATTAGCTGGGAAATATATGACAACAGGTTTGACAATTGGTGAAAAAGGAGAAATTAAAATTTTCTTATTTCACTTTGGTAATTTAAAAAAGAAGCCAAGAGAAGTCATACTTTTAATAGGGAATATTTTTCATGAGATACGCCATGCTTGGCAATTTAAGAATGGTTTGTTTCAAGACGAAAATGAGATTACAGTAATTGATGAAAATCCCAAAGCGTATTACAGGAAACCTTCTGAAAAAGATGCTTATATATTTCAAGAACAGCAGATGAAAAAACATGGAGGAGAGATTTTAGAGATCTTTGGTTTTCTTGTTGAAGGGTATGAATTTGAGTTAAATGACGAAATAAAAGAAGCGATTTATTCATGAGTAAATAGAAGTAGAAGTAAATCAAATGGCTCAATGCATTCTTGTCAATATTCATCTTAAGCTCTCTAAAGTGAAAAATGAATTCTTATTTCCTGGAAATTCAGGTACTGCTTTGAAAGGCTATTCCTGGTAGAATAGCCTTTTATTTATTCTAATTAAAAATCAAACACAGGATTAAAATTTTTGATTGAAGTCTTTTTGTTAATTCAAAGAGGAAATAAATTTAATTAGTTAAATAATTTACTAGGGGGAAAATATGGCTACAAAGGATCAACATTTAGCGTTAAGTTCAGGATTAGGACTTGCAGGACTAGCTATATCTAATTTTTGGGATTTTGGAAGTGAAGCAATGGAAATCTTTAAGGAGGAAATAATTGAAAGTGTTCTGAAACCTAACAAGGAAACTGCAATTCATCAGTATTTGAAATACTTTCAAAGCATTGAAGAAGAAGCTAATATGATGTGGGAGAATGCTGATTTAGACAAGGCTTATGAGTTTATTGTAAGGACTTTAGAGGAAGTGAAATTAAAACCAGGCCTTCCTAAACCTAACTTTAGTAGCTGTGAGGAAGCCTGTGATCACATTAATTGTGAATGTAATGACATTGTGATGCAATGGATTGCTTATGTTAGAAAAAACTTGCATGAAATTGATAAGTTAATAAAACATTCAGCTTTTCAGTTTCTCTTTCAAGACAGGAATTTCCTTCATGATTTTCATACGGAACTTTCTAATTTAATAGAGAGAGAAATAGATTACATAAAAAGGGAATATCCGGAATTTGTAACTTATAGAAATAGATTGAAAAGGAAGTCTTTCCCCGTTTGGTTAAAACAGGCTGTATTTTATCGAGATAAAGGTACTTGTGTTATTTGTCGTTGTGACTTGTCAAATCTAGTCAGGACACAGAACACTATTCATATTGACCACATTGTTCCATTAGAGTTATTTGGCACAAATGATGCGTCAAATATGCAATTATTATGCGAGATCTGCAACACTTCAAAAGGGGCACGCTCTAAAGCTACCAGTCAATTAATGTTCCATTTTGGAACCTATAATATTATTAGAGAAAGATAAATAATAATTATTATAGTCTTGCTGTAATTATATTTAAATCTTTTACTGCGCTTGCTATTACTAAATCGTTTTGATTCATAGAGGTTCTCCATATTTATATACCAAGTTCTTACAATGGTTCTCACATGTCTTATCATTAATTTTATGGTCGCAACAATGTAACTTACTATCCATTAGAATATAGGGAGATAAGCCATAAATTTATGTCCCAAACAAGTTTAAAACGGCATATTGAGATATATCATATAGATAGAATCTTTAAATTGAGAGCAAATGAAGGAAATTTATCTATAAAGTCTGACTTATACGTGTTGCTCCATATCATCCCTTTTAAATTGATATGGAGAGTTAAAGTCTTAAAGATGTTGATTTCAAAAAATATTTATAACCGCTATTCGTACACCGTTGGACGAAGTACAACCATCTATTAATTTTCGGTATAGGGTAAACCTTTGGGACAGAGGGATATAGTTTAAAAAGAAAATAAAACTATAAGAAAAGGAGGATTCACTAAAATTAAAGACCGTGATCTAATTACCAATATTAACTTTTAAACACAATGACGATCTAGCACAAGTAAGAAAATTTTAATAGAACTTTTAGAGAGCACTGATGGCTCTTCACTTATTAATCATGTGCTTTCTTTTTCAAATGCACTAATAATCCTTTCCAACATTCTTATTAAATCATCGTAAGTATAGATGTCCATAACATTTTTGTAATGTTTCTTCATAATTCTTAAATCTTCAGCTTGTATTTCCGTTAATTCCTTTTCTCTATCTCTACCCATAATTATAATGCCACTAGGTTAGTAATTTTCACATCTACATTTTCTGGTAACCTATCTCGTTGTTTCTTATTTATATAGCTTGTATTTCGGGTGCTAAATTTATTAAGATAAAAAAGATACTTTTCTATTTGCATGATACTACCGGACAATTCTCTAGTAGGTATATAATTATTCCTATAGTCTGCTGTTCGCAAAAGATTGTGTTCAAAAGGTTTTTTGATTTCAATAATGTCAATGTCACCATTGCTATCAACTACCATGAAATCTATTCTTCTTTTTTTCTTTCCAGTGGGCTCTATATATATATTGACTTCTGATAAAACTTTCACATATTTAGGGAATATAAGCAAAAATATTTCAGAAATTACTTCTCCCCAATTACGTTCAGTATATATCGCTTCTTCTTTAATCATGGCTTTTAATCTTTGTAATATTTTAGTGTATTTATAAATCTCATATTTTGCAAAGCCTTTTCTCATATCCGACTGTAGTAAATCTGGTATTTTTCTATTTATATATTCTTCATAATCGTAGTTAAAGTCTTTTTTAATTTCAAAATAATTATCAACTATGCTTGATATTCTACTACTAACATATTTGGTTAATTCGGTTTGATTAGGAAAAAATTTCACTAACTCATTTAGAAAAACTGTTTCAGGTATGTCTTTCTCTCCATCACCAATTCTAATATCTTGATTAACAACGTTATCAATTTTTTTTATAATGGAAACATCATTTTGAGCAATGAACATTTTTTTCGTGATTTTTATATTAGAAGATATGTATAAATCGTTTTCTGTAGTGAAAACTGATTTATCGAATTTATAGTAAGAGTCTTTTAATATCGCTATTTTGAAGACCACATAGTCATATTCTTCGTCGATTTCTATTAAATCGTCTTTTTTAAATGTAAATATTCTTTTAACTGTGCATTCACCGTAATCATCAAGATTCTTTTTTATCCAACCAATACTACCGTTTTTAGGATTGTATTTCAAAAATAGTTGATTACCTTCTTTCATGAATTTCAATGTCATAATCACCCCAAGATTTTTATTTTTAAATTATACAGTAAATTTAAAGTTAACAGCGACAGTTATATAACCTGATGAATAAACACATTAATTTAAAAACCAATTAAGCTAGACAGTATGACCAAATTGTTAGATTAATTATCCTTTTTAAATACGACCCGTTACTTTAATACTAATTATTGCATGAACGACTCACTAGTATGAAAGGTAAAGGAGACAATTTCTAACGAAATTTCTAACGGAAGAAATACAAACATACGTAATTACAAAGAAACGGATGACTATTCTAGAATTAAACCCTTGTCTTTGAGCACTTATTGGAACTTATAGTCATGCCTAATTTAGTAGACACCGAAATGGTAAGGTATAAGGTGGTGGCGCTCAACAATTTGGTAATTTTTAACACGGTCGTAAGTGCTGTCGTATTAGGCTTTTTCGTTAATGGAAAAGATAAGAAAATTATTAGAAAGTGAGTTGCAAACCTTTATTGCGTTAAAGTGTGATGGTCGGCAATAAATCAATTCTATTTCTGCAAAAAAAGGAGATCACCTTATTACAGGAAAGCCCCCGTAAGTGAAAAAAGATACTCTCCTAAATTATAGAATTTTACCACACCAAGGACAAAAATCTATTGCGATACATGATGATCCACCATCATGTATTATTAAACCATAGTCCTATTCTTTTCATCGAATATGACTTATCAGGACATTTAAATGGATTTTATGTAAATTGCACTTGAAGTTTGCATAATAAGTCATATCCTCACAACAATGTTTTTTCAAAATGTCATTTCTCCTTACTTAGCTAAAGCCCCGTTAGTTAAATAAGAACAACAACGCTTCTTCAACAATCACGCCCGATCGGATTATGAATTCACCCAACTCTTTTTTGGTTGAGTTAGTGTTTAAGGTAGCCAGACTATTTTGATCCTATCCTAAGTAGGCCATCTATTTTACTGTTTATTCTTGACTTCATATTAGTTGGTATAATGGAAATATGACTAAATAAATTATGATCATTAATATATCCTAGTTAGGAGCTGAGTGTGCAATGGTTAAAAAGAAATATGAGCTTGTTTGTGAAGAACAGTTGAAAAAGTATGCAGAGCTTGCTGTAGGGGCGGGTGTGAATGTGCAAAAAAATCAATTAATAATTATTCATAGTGACATAGAAAATGTTACGTTTGCACGTTTAATCCAAACAGCAGCCTATGATGCGGGTGCTTCAAATGTGGTTATTGATTGGACAGATGAACAGTCTACCAAAGAGTTTTATTTACATGCAGCAGATGATGCCATCGACCACTTTCCCGACTGGCAGGCTGCCCGCTTTAAGGAGTGGGACAATGCGGGTGCTGCTTATATTCGTATTATGTCTGAAAATTTAAATGTCTTTAAGGAGGTCTCCCCAAAACGGATGAACCGCTTCCAAAAGACATCTCGCACCAAGTTGAAGGCTCATTACGCAAAGATTAGATCCCACGAGGTACGTTGGTGTATTCTAGCTGTCCCGTGTTTTAGCTGGGCATCTCAAGTATTTCCCTACTTAAGTAAAGAGGAAGCTATGCAATCATTATGGCAATTAATATTAAAAGGTGCTCGAGCAGATGGAGAAAATCCTATAGAAGATTGGGAAATCCATGACAGAGCTTCGAGGCTCGGAAAAAATTCCTAAACGATAGCCAGTTTGAAGCCCTGCATTTTACGAATAGCCGAGGAACAGATTTATTAGTCGGTATGCCTAAAAATCATCTCTATATAGGTGGGGGTGTTATAGACAAAAAGGGAGTACAGTTCTTTCCGAACATTCCCACGGAAGAAATATTTTCCGCTCCCCATAAAAATAAGGTGAAGGGCAAGTTAGTAGCTACTAAACCACTTATCTATGAGGGAAGTGTCATCGATGATTTTTACCTAACCTTTAAAGATGGACGGATTACTGACTACTATGCTGCCACTGGGCAAAAAGCGTTACAAAGTCTCATCGAAACAGATGAAGGTTCATACTATCTAGGTGAAATTGCCTTGGTTTCTAACGACTCTCCTCTCTCTAAGACAGATACTCTCTTTTATAACACCTTGTTTGATGAAAATACGGCATGCCATATTGGAATCGGAAACGCTTCCCCTTCTAACCTTCAAAATGGCAACAACCTATCGGAAGAAGAGTTGAAGGAAGCAGGTCTGAATATTTCACTTTTGTTAGTCAATGTGACATTTGGTACCGATGATATGAAAGTAGTAGGTATTAAAGAAGACGGTTCTGACGTCCTACTGATGAAGGGCGGGGATTTTCAATTCTAATTTTGCCACTCCTTAAATACAAATTCTGCTGACGGAGTCAGGGCGGGGCGCACTCCGGTTTGTTCCTTTGTCGTAATTTGGTAGGCAACGCATCATAAACTTAAAAGGCTTGGAACTATTAAACTATCCCGTCCCATTAGTTAAACAAAGGATATAAAACTCTCATAATTTGTTGTGTAATATAAAAATGAAAGAATCTTTTGTGCAATAAAGAGTTATCTATGTGAAAGAAAAATGAGGTGGACTAAATGAAAGATTTTTATGAAACACTCTCTTATATTAATAGAACTGTATATTTACCTATTGGATTAAACATTAAAAACGTACAAGAAGAAAAACAAAACTCAAAATATGGGGCTGGATCCTTTGAAACACCCCTTAAAACTGTTCGATTTAGAGTCGCGAATAAAACGCCAAATAAGGGTGGACAGTTTGTTGTAATCTGGAGAAAGGGTAAAAATAATAAAAATAAACCCTACACTTACAATGAGGCACATGATTTATTAGTAGTCACTGTTTTTAATGACACCTTGGAGTTTGGGCAATTTATATTCCCAAAAGAAGTCCTTGTAAAAAAGAATATCTTAGCTACGAATGTTAAAGAAGGAAGATGGGTTTTCGAGTATATCCTGAATGGGATAACCCTGTCAGTAAACAAGCTATTAAAACCCAGGAGTGGCAATTGCCTTATTTTGTCTATATGAATGAGTCAAAACGAAACGAAATTATAAAATTATTCTCTTAAAAGATTTTCAACAGGATAGAAAAAAAATGTTTTGATTAACTTATTTTAGATAGAGTTTCTACTACCATACAGTGCTAACTATTCTGCAAACCAAATTGCTAACAAACTTATAACAAACAGATGGAATTAACAAAATTGAACAGGGGAGAGGACACTGACAATCCTATACTCATGGGCTTTATGGAAAAGTGAAATCCAAGCAAAGCGACTAATACAGAAATGGTAAGGTATAAAGTGGTGGTGCTCAGCAATTTACTGATTTTTAACATCTCCATAAGTACTGCCACATTAGGATTTTTCAGTAATAGGAAGTCTCTATGTTTTATTCAAAAATGAAATGCAAACCTTTATTGCGTTAAAGTGATACTTCGTAATATATCAAATCTATCTTTGCATAAAAAAAGCTTACTTTGTTTCAGTAAAGCCCGTTAGTTGAACAATTGTTTAATTAAAGACTATACTCCATAAGTGGTAGTTTTCTGTCCAGGAAAACTGATGATTTAATTTCACCTATCTGTTTTGCCCTCATCTTTAAATAGAATTCAAATGCGTTGGACTCACTGTCTAATTGAAAGCTACTTAATTTATGTTCTCTAGCCTTATATACGATATCTTACCATAAGAACTTGCCAAGCCCATGTCCTATGTACTTATGATGCACAAATAATGGTTTAAGCTTTTTCTCTTCTAAAGATAAACAAATAAATCCTTTAATGCTGTCTTCTTCAGCAGAATAAGAAAAAGTGCTGATCACAAACCGTTGATATTTAAGTAAAGCCCCCGATTACGGTATCGATATTATAATATTGCTAAGACAGAGTTAACAAAATCTGGTTTCTCTTCTGGATATTTATGTTTATTATGGGTCAAGACGTTGATATCTTATAGTCCTTTCTAACAGATCTTAATCTTCTTCTGGTTCTGTTTTTGTCTCATCAATTTTTTTAATCGCAAACATTGAATTATTATCTTGGATGATACCTGTGTCGACAAAGCCAAAAGAAGCGTATAATGTTTTAGCTTTGACGTTATTTGTTCGATAAAAGAGGGCTACATATTTGGCTTCGCCATTCGGCATCTTTTTAATATCCAGCAACATTTTCTCCAGCGCAAGTTTGCCATACCCTCTACCTGAAAACTCTTGTCAATCATAATATGCCAAACAAAATAGCCCTTCTTCCCGTAAAAAGCTCCATTTTGAAATGATTCATGATCCAACGTATCATAAGTATACATCAAGAAGCCAACGACAACTTCATTGACATAAATGGCACATGGAGTGGCCGGTTCCCCGTCTGCGTTCAACACATATGCGTCTGCAATGCTTCTGAGGTTAGTAGTTGCTATAAAGTCTTTCTGGTTTTCTCCAACTTCAAGTGCTATTACGTCATCTATGTTATCCCCGGTTATTTTTCGCAATTCAATCATTTTTTTATCTCCTCTACTAAGAAAAGCCACTTTTCTTTATTACACAAAATGGTTCGTTTGTTAAATTGTCATAATACATCTTGTCGCTGCAATTGTATCAAATATTTTTACGAATTATCGGACTTTATTACAAAAGAGCAATCTTTATTTTGAGGTTATAATGTCCATAAATTTAGTGAGTTTTGTAACAGGTATTTAAATTTCACAAAACTAATTTTTAGGGTACCGTTATGCGGTTTAAATTTATTGCCGCCCTTCAGATTTTTGAAATCTTATTCTATCCTTATTCGTTGGAATTCCATTAGTTACTTTCTCCCATATGCCATTTATATATATTTCGTATTCTTCAAAAGCTAAAGGTAATCCATTTGCATTAGCTATTTCACTACTATCCATAAGTTGAAAATGCAAATGTGGGGCGAAGGAGTTACCTGAATGACCAACTCTGCCAATAACTTCACCTTTTTGTACGCGCTGACCAACTGAAACCTGAATTGATCCTGTTTGAAGATGGACTAATCCAGCATATACGTTGTCGTCACATTCTATAATGATGTAGTTGCCAGCAACTGATTGTATGTCGTCTTTTTTCGGGTCAAAATAATGAGCATTTTTATAAGCGTTAGACATATCTGAAAGCAATTTTGTTCTTCCCCGTTCTTTATAACCATCTGCTGCTTGGACAATGATTCCGTCACAAGGAGCAAATATTTCTTGTCCCCAACAATAATATTCATTTAAGGGAATTCCAAAAAGTAGATAATGCGCTAAACTAGTGCGATAGGCAGGCCTGCCCTTTCTTTCCCAATCCACTTGAACAAAGTCATAAGCATATCTTGCTCCTAATTGGTTTGTGCCGTGACTAGGAATTTTTGTCCCTGGAGTGTTAGGAGAGTACCATTCTCCTCTCAAAGGAAACTCTACAATTATTAGCTCACGTGCATCAATCATCTCATGTCCCTCCTCCGTCGATTCTTTACCAGTATTATTCATATGATTTTTTGAACTCTCGAATTCTAAAAAGTCATCTACGAGAAGTTTTTTCCTCCTGTTCCAATGGATAGGAGGAAAAATACATGACTTAAAAAGCATATCTGTATCACTTATGCCAAAAAATCACATACCCTACCCACATGAAAATGAAAAAGTCTTATTTTCATTCTTTCAGATAGGATTAATTGATCATTCATCAACCTTTCGAAGTTATAAATTAATTATACAGAAATATTCAAAAAATAAAACCATCATTGTATTCTTTTTAAAGTAACCTAACCCGTTAGTTTAACAATCCAGTTTTAATGGGCTTTACGGAAAAGTGAATTCCGTGCAAAACTCCTGATACAGAAGTGGTAAGGTATAAAGTGGGTGGTGCTCAAAACTTCATCGTTTTTAACGCTCCCGAAAGTACTGGTTTAATAGGCTTTTTCTTCATGGGAAATTCTATTAATTTTATCGAAAGAGAAATTGCAAACCTTTATTGCGTTAAAATGAAACAGTTTTGCAGTCATTCATTCAAAAGGAATTTCTTTAGATAGAAATGCTTGTTCCTTATTTTATCTGCTCCACCATGTCAAAGATGTATCAGGCAACCGTTTTTTAGAAAATGATACAACGGAGGGATTTATAAAAACCACTGAATAATGCAAATCATAATTTTCCCTTTTTATTTTGATTGAAAGAAAGCTTTGCTATAAAGCCCCCTTAAGTGATCTAACTGAGAGTGCAACAATTCCAGTAAGTGGCATCCTATGATCCTAGAAAGACCTACGATCTAAGTCGCTTAAGCTTTTTAAGATAAATTTAGATTAGTAAAAACAGCCGTATTAAATGTGATGTGTTTTGACTGTGGTTTTTTACTGGTTTAACATAGCTCCTAGAGGTAGGCACAACGAATAGCTTTCTAATGGTGATTAATTTAGAATAGATTCGTATAAAAGTAGGAGGGCTCAAAATGAATATGAATATTTTTATTATTGAAGATGATTCCCTTCTCTTAGAGGCATTAAAAGAAGGGTTAAGCCAGTGGTCATATAAGGTAAGTAGTCCAAGTGATTTTTCTCTTGTCATGGAAGACTTTGTAGCGCATTGGCCACACTTAGTCATGATTGATATACAGCTTCCTAAATTTGATGGTTTCCATTGGTGTAGAGAAATACGTGCCGTATCCAAAGTGCCCATCATCTTTCTCTCATCAAGAGATCATCCGATGGATATGGTGATGGCGATGAACTTAGGGGCAGACGATTACGTACAAAAACCTTTTCATATGGACGTCCTTATTGCCAAAATTCAGGCGATTATTCGCAGAACGTATACATATGAAGAAGCTTCGGCTGATGTTATTGAATGGAATCAAGCATTATTGACTTAAAAAGTGGAGAGATCTATAAGAATGGGAAAACCATTGAGCTTACAAAAAATGAATTTTTTATTCTTTCAGTATTAGTAAAATCAAATAACGAGATCATCTCGCGTCACGAACTGATGAAAATGCTTTGGGATGATGATCAATTTATTAATGACAATACGCTTACAGCTAACATCACACGGTTACGACAAAAGCTTTCTTCTCTTAATTTAGATGATAGGATCGTAACAAAAAAAAGGGCTCGGATATATGGCCATTACACTATAGGAGGGTCCAAATTGTTTATCGCTTATCTCGTTTATAAAAAGAGTTGGATTGGCCTAATTGTGATACTCCTTCTACTTACGAACACTTTAATTCTATTTGATGCGGGCATTCGTGTGGAGCCCTACTCAATCATTTATTTAAATGGGTTGTTTCTAACGATCTTTGTTGTTTTTTTTGTTTGGAGGTACAAAAAAGAAACCTCTTATTATAAATCCTTACTTTCGCTTTTTGACGATCTAGACGATGACTGGTTTGAAAGCATTCCTTCTCCTGATAGCCATTTTCCTGACCGTATTTTGTATTCACTTTTACAAACCATTGATGAGCAAAATCAAAACAAACGTCATGAGGATCACTCCTCTCAACAAATGGCCCATAATGATCTTGCCTCATGGGTTCATGAAATGAAAACGCCTCTTACAGCGATGAAGATAACCATTGATGCTTATCGGTCGAATGAGTTAGCTCAAAAGCTTCATACAAATTGGGTAAAGGTACACTTATTACTTGATCGACAACTTTACATTTCACGACTAGCCACCCTAGACTCAGACTTACTTCCTGAAAAGCTGGAAGTGAACGCTTTGTTAAAAGAAGAGATCCGTGAGCTATCAACCTGGTGTATGGAAAAGAATTTAGCCATCGATATAACGGGAAACACTACATCTACGTTTATACGGATAAAAAGTGGTGCGGGTTTGTCATGCGACAGCTTTTAACAAATGCCATAAAATACAGCCCCGAAAATGGAACAATAGTCATTAACGTGGACTCAGATGATAATAAATCCGTCTTCGTAACCATTAAAGATGAAGGACCGGGCATTCAAGCGCATGATCTCCCTCGTGTATTTGATCGAGGCTTTACGGGGGAAAACGGTCGTTTACAGCACACTGCTACCGGTATGGGGCTTTACCTTTCACAAGAAATAAGCAAGAGTTTGCATATCCAACTTGATGTTTCTTCCGTTGTTGGAGATGGCACATCGGTTTCAATGATCTTTACTAGAAACAATTCATTTGAACAAATTAGACGATCATTGTTATAAATTTAACCATAAAAAAGTAGTCAGGACCTATTAATTGTCTGACTACTTTTTATTTTTATAAGTGACAAAAATATCACTTTCAACCCTATTTTATCATCTAAAACGTACGACCTAGAGTCAAAAAAAGAACTACACTGTATCTAAACCAACTTGATTGGAGTGTATGAAATGATCATTCAAAAGACACCTAAAACCATTTTGAACGCTGAAGGCGTACGTAAATCCTATGGTTCAAAGGGGAATGCTCAACAAGTCTTAAAAGGAATCGACCTTCGTGTAATGGAAGGTGAATTTGTTGGTATCATGGGACCTTCAGGCTCAGGTAAAACGACTCTTCTTAATACGTTGGCCACGATTGATCGTGCCACAGCTGGCCACATTCTTATAAATGGGCATGAAATTTCAAACATGAAAGATAACCAACTCTCAAGCATTCGCCGTCGGCATCTAGGTTTTATTTTTCAGGACTATAATCTACTTGATACGTTAACGGTGAAAGAAAACATTTTGTTGCCTGTTTCGTTAACAAAAATAAGCAAAGATCAGGCTGAAACAGAGTTTAATGCATCGCAGAGATGTTAGGAATTAAGGAGTTAGCGAATAAGTACCCTTCTGAAATTTCAGGTGGTCAAAAGCAACGTACCTCTGCAGCACGAGCATTAATTCATTCGCCTTCGCTTGTATTTGCTGATGAGCCTACCGGAGCCTTGATTCAAAAGCAGCCTCCAATCTATTAGAGAATATGCATAACATCAACCAAGCACGACAAGTCACCATTGTCATGGTCACTCATGACCCGTTGGCATCTAGTTATTGTAACCGTGTCGTATTCTTAAAGGATGGCCGGATTTTCTCTGAATTGTATCGAGGCGAAAAAACAAGAGAAGCTTTTTTTAAGGACATTCTCGACATGCAAGCCGTTCTTGGAGGAGGCAATCAGAGATGAACATACAGAAGTTAGTGATTCGCAGCATGCGAAAAAACATCAAAATGTATTATCTCTATTTTTTCGCGATGATTCTCAGCATAAGTTTATATTTTATCTTTTCTACCCTACAAAATGACCAAACCGTTGTTAATATGGTTAAAGCTAGCATGAACTTTTCAACGACCTTTCAAGTCGCTGGAATCTTACTCATTCTCATTACCATTGTGTTTACGATGTACGCTACGAGCATCTTTATTAGAAGACGTAGTCAAGAAATCGGATTGTATCAGTTAATTGGCTTATCTAAGGCTTGGGTCGCTCGGGTACTGATCTTGGAACACACTATTCTTGGTCTAGGAGCTTTATTTATTGGATTGCTAGTTGGAGCTTTGCTCTCGCGACTCTTTCTTTTACTGTTTATGAACCTAATAGGTCTTGAAGCTATGATTGGCTTAACCTTCTCCGGCCAAGCAGTCATCCAAACAATTGCTGTTTTTACTTGCTTAATTGTTGTCACATCCATACAGATTATATGGACGGTTTATCGCAGTACACTACTGCAATTGTTTCAAGCAAATAATCAAAATGATACCTTTGTCAAACATCGAAACATCGTTTCATGCATTTTAGGGTTAACAGGATTAGGTCTAATAGGGTTGGGCTATTATGTGTCTACCTTCATTGTAAACCATGCAGATTTGCTGATGTTTCTTATGTTAGTTGTTCTCGCCAGTACCATTCTCGGAACCTATCTAGTCTTCCATACGACGATAAGCTGGATATTATATGTTTTTCGAAAAAGAAAAATGGAAATCTTGGCTTGTATAATAGCCTGTCGGTAGCGCCATTAATGCACAGAATGAAAGGTCACGCCAATTCGTTAACCTTAATCACTGTATTGTCTGCCATGACGATTACGATGATTTCACTTTCATATTCCTTATATTATTCAACCGAAAACGATGTGAGATTGGCGATGCCTTTTGATTTTGCAGTGGAAAATATGCAGGAGGAAGCTCTATAATATCAAGCAGGTTAGAAGAGGAGCAAATCCAATTCGATCAATATCAACTAGATGCAATTCGATTTGATGGTGAATGGGTGGAGCAGGATGCAAATGTAGCCAATCGTCATAGAACGTTTATGCTTTTCTCAGCAGAGCAGATGGCGCAGGCTGGATTAGATGTAGAGAGTCCCCAAGATGGTGAAGCCATCTATTATAATACGCGAGCATTATAGAAGGAATGGAGATTTCATTTCCAAAAGACGTGCAATACGCATCAAACGATGAAGCAAATCGACTAATAGTCTCCAAGTTTATGCTTGAAAACGTTATGAATTACAGATTCTATGGCGAACAATTACTTGTTTCTGAAGAAACCTTCGAGAGAATGAGAGACAGCATTCAGGAGGATGAGTACAAAGAATTGTTGACCTTTGAGGTGTTTCACTTATTGGATACTGAGAAATCAGATACCGCCTCTGACATCTTTCTAACGAATGTGGACAGTGACCAATATATCACTGACTTTTATTCCGCATATGAGGAATCTCGCCAAACCTTCGGGCTCCTCATTTTTATTGCCGGCATATTAGGCTTTGTGTTTATCCTTTCAACGGGAAGTATTTTGTACTTTAAACAAATGACAGAGGCTGAACAAGAAAAAAACCATTATCGGACACTGCGACAACTCGGATTCCAAGTGAACGATATGATGAAAGGCATCATCCGTAAACAGCTCTTTGTTTATTTAATTCCTCTGGGGATTGGGTTAATTCACGCTGCTTTTGCTCTTAACGTAGGTTCTGTTCTCATCGCCGCAAGTATGCTCACCCCAATTATCATTAGTATGGCAGCATATATTGTCATCTACTTAATCTTTGCAGTGTTAACCATTCAATACTACAAAAAAATTGTGAAAGATGCTTTATAGAAAGGAAGAAAAATTTATGAAAAAGATTCTTATCTCATGTCTCGTTCTTATAATTGCAATTGCAAGCCTATACTTCTTTTCCCGCGAGACATTCGACCGTTTCAATCCATTAATTGCTGAAGAATATGTTTATGTGGAGGTTCAGGATGAAGATGAACCTATAGATGATAACGGTAGATTTAAATATGACCTGAAAGGCGTTAACGAAAATAAAGAAACAAAACGAGTGGTATTTAGCTCCAGCACGAGGCTCGAACCAGGAACATTCGTAAGAGTGCTCGCTAAAGGAACATACTCAAAAGAATATGAATTTATAAATGACGGTGAAATGCCGTAGCATAAAACTAGTTGAACAATAGAAAAAATTCTTTATTTCTGTGTTATTTAAAAAGAAGCGTGCTTAATTAACCACGCTTCTTTTCTTGCAACTTTAAATATGGACACGTTGCGCCTTCTTAATAATACCCACTTATAAAATGCCTCTTTTTTGATGAACCACTTAAGCTATTGGCCAGTACTGTTTTTGTCAGTATTTCTAAGTATGGTTAATTTATATTACCACGACATAAGATAATAAAATTATATTGTTAATAGATTATGTAAAAGTAAACTGCACAGTAGAGGCATCAACAATCCAGTTTTAATGGGCTTTACGGAAAAGTGAATCCGTGCAAAACCACTGACACCGAAATGGTAAGGTATTAAGTGGTAGAGATCAAAATAATGTAATTCTTAAACCTCAAAAGTACTGTCATACTAGACTTATTCTTAAATGGATTAGCAAGTCAAATTTTTTTGGAGAGGATTGCAAACCTTTATTGTATTAAAGCGAAACAGTTATAAAAAAAGAGCGTTTATTTGAACTGCACCTAATTGTTAATTGTGACGAACTCGTTTAGTTATTTATCCACAGTCAATGATGAAAGGCTTCGAAAGTAGGAGAGCATCAAATGTATTTGAATGTGATAATGTATTTGAGACATATGAAGAGATGAAAGTTAATGGAATAGAATTTAAAGAAGAACCAAAAGAAATGCAATGGGGAACATACGTGCAATTCAGTGATGAAGACGGTAACGAATTCCTTTTAAAAGGGTAAACAATAGACAGGCGAGTTCTTATAAGGAACTGTCTAATCTTTTTTTACTTAATTAATGGTTTACTAAAGTGTAAGGGAGTAATATAGTTCGGTTCTTTCTTGAAGTGTAGATGTTTGAAAAAACAAAACATTAAGCATCGGTCTTTTCATATGCCGATGTTTTCTTTCCTAACTAAAAGGAGTTCCTCTGATTAAAATAGAAATAATCATGAATACATTCAAATTCGAGGTGATTTAAGTTGAAACAATGGATAAAGGAAGTTGAAATTGATGCTCCGATTGAATACGTATGGAACTTTTTAGAGGGACCACTGGAAAATATGCAAAGGATTATGCCGGAAGTTCTGGAGAACAAACCAGTCAAAGTGACCGAAGAAGTGGTTGGAAGTGTATACCGTCAAAAATATAAAGAAGGTAAAAGAATTGAGGAATACGATGTCGAAACGCTAGAATACTACAATACTCCTGACCAAAAGAACCTTAAAGTTGGTTTCACTTTAGCTAAGATGTTCGAAATTACCGCTAAGTATGAATTAAGTAAAATCAACGAACAGAAAACTCGGTTTACATACACTTGCACCAATCGGCCATTAAAAGCGTTCCTCAAGATATTTTTATTTTTTGCAGGCGATAAAGTCGTCATTAAATTTTGTGAAAAAGTGAAAAAAGAGGCTGAGGCAGATTACCAAAAATCTGCTATGCTGGTAAAATAGCTTCTGAACGTTTTGTAATTATTGGGGGTTGTTAGCTTTGCATTTTCAATTCTCCAATGGATGTTTACTATGTATAATTTGATTCCTAATGTTTTCATCCATTAAATTCCCCTCTCCTTTATTTGAAATTAATGTTAGCAATCCCAAGTTCAAAAGTGCAAGAATAAATAAGGTTGAGGAGGTAAGAGAGGCGCCGAAAATCCAGTATTGACGGGCTTTACGGAAAAGTGAAATACGCGTACCACTGATACAGAAATGGTAAGGTGGGGTCAGCGGTCCAAGTCCGCTTGGAAGCTTATATAAGTACTATTACATAAAGGTTTCTCTGATGATGGAGAGGCTTATTTTTTATGTCGATTTTAAACTTGGAGTTGCAGAAACGTGATCACACGCTACTTTTTTTGGAGATATAAAGTATTAGTGAGAGGTTTCATCAAACCAAAATTAATTGAAAAGCAAGGATATTCTCATGCTTCTCTCAATCTATTAGTTGTTATATTTTAAAAATCTATAGTGGACTAAATGAAGGATAGTTGATTTTACTTCAACAAAAAACCCCTATGATGATAGGGGATGTAAATCAATCTTTTATAGTAGAACGTTACTCATTCAGAAAAAGCTTTAGAGTAATGCACGGTGCCTTGAACATGGCTCAAGGCGTCTTTCGTTAATTCAATCGCCATAAAATTTTCATCTGGCACTTCAAACGGAGCTTGTACCTTCCATAAGCTGGCTCGTTTGAATCCGAATTTTGGGTAATAGTTTTGATGTCCCAATACGATGACTGATTGAAAGCCAACTTCTTCTGCTTTTTTTAAGGCAGACTGAATGAGGAGAGTACCAATACCTCCGTTTTGGCGCTGAGGTGTAACAGAAACAGGTGCAAGTGCCAACGAATTAATGGCTTTCTTATCATCTACAATTGTTATTTTCGATAAAAGAATATGGCCAACAATTTCATTGTTTCTCTTATCTAGTGCAATTAAAGATAATTCAGGAATAAATGCATCTGATTCTCTAATTTTATTCACTAAGTGATGCTCTAGCTTATCACTGTGTTCTTCATTTAAAAATGCTATTCTTACAACTTCTGTAATACTTTTTGTGTCTGAAGGATGTTCTTGTCTAATCAAAATGTCCATGTTTATACTCCTGTTCTATAAACGAAAATGTACATTCACATTTAAAATACCCTTATTAAGAATGTGTACACACTAATAAGAGATAATCGTTAAAATTAAGGGTTGTATTAGTTAAATAAAAGTAACTCTTGTGCATTATTTCTCCATCAGATTGTTCCAGGTTGCTTGTCACTGGTTAAAAAGAGAATACTTATCGTTTATAATCCGGTAGAGAACAACAGTTACTCTTTACTTTTAAATAAAAGATATAGTCAATTATATTCATAGTTTAGTAGTTTGGGAGTTTCGGTAAAGAGAATTCCAAAATGATTGTTCCATGTTTTGAATGAGGAGGAGACAGGTATCGTAATTTTATTTGTTGATTTGTTTGGGTTGCAATTGTTTTAGAAAATACAAGGTTAAATCATCATCATTGAAACAGTCTGTATACTGTTCTAATTGCTTCCCTTTATACCAAACTCCAGAACCGTCTGGAAGATATCCTCTTTTTACATACATTCTTTGGGCAGTGCCATATCCGTAATGTAGTCCTACCGATAATGAAACAAAGCTGCTTTTCTCTCTTGCCAGGTTTTCTGCAACGTCCATCATCTTATTCCCAATACCATTTTTTTGATAGGCAATAAGCACGTTTAAGTCAACAATCTCTGGTATATCTTTAATTGCAAAAGGCCCGATATTCGTATTTGGGAGCAATGTAACGTATCCAGCAACTTTTTTGTTCATTTCAGCTACAATGACGGATCTTTTATTCTGTTCTTGTTCGTTATAGTAGGTAGTAAACAATTCAACGGGTTTATGCCAACTCTGTTCTGCAAACCCGTTAACAAAGCATTCTATATCGGTTTTAATCATAGAACGAATAATTACTTGTTCATTTTGGTTATGATAGATCATTTTACTTTCTCCTTTAATTATCCATTGATAAACTTTTTTAGCACGTATTGAAAAATCATGCTATAAAGTAAGACTTCTAGACTCACTGCTTACTCTCCTACTTACAGTTCTTGTTTTCTGCGTATAGTCATAATTATGAATAAACGATGACAATCTGCAATTGTAAACGTTTTTAGTTTTTAAATTTACAATTCATCCACACTCCTTTTACAAAAGGTTAGTATTCTTGGAATAAGAAACGGTCAATCAAACATGTTTCAATAAATTAAGAGGGTAGATGATTTGAGGTGGAGGGGCGTTAGTGCAACTGGAGTGTAGAGGTAATGTTATAGCATTAATGCAGTCTTGCAATAAAACATTTACGGAAGGAATCCCTTTTACTAGGGGATTTATTGGGCATATTTACAATTGTTAATTTGTTTGGCTTGCAGTTCTTATTGCTTTGACTGCATTCTTTGTTGCATCTGAATTTGCGATCAGGTTCGGGGCACACAATTAGTACCGCATATTGAAGGTGGAAGTAAACGTGCAATTGCAGCTAATAACTCTGCCAAAAGCATCCTTTCCGTTATAAGAGAAGAAAAGTACACACGCTATCCTGTAATTGATGGCGATAAAGATACTGTACTTGGTATTTTAAATTTGAAGGGTATCAAATCAAGAAATTGATGTGTTCATTACCCCAGAAGAACAAGACGCAGCTGAATTTAAGTAAAAATAACAAGCTGCCAATGGTTAACCATTGGCAGCTTTTTTAAACTAGAATAGGGGTTGTGACATAAATGGTTGACTTCATTATGCCTATTGTTGAGTTTTTAAAAGGATTTTCCTATTTAGGAATATTAATTGCTTTATGTTTTGAGTTTATACCTGCAGAAATTGTTCTGCCTTTGGCTGGCTATTGGGTTTATGAAGGAGATTTTAATTATTATTTAGTTGTGCTTGCAGGATCAATTGGGGGAACGATTGGCCCGATCACATTGTATTGTTTAGGTAAATATGGTGGACGTCCGTTGGTGTTTCGTTACGGAAAATATTTTCTGGTGTCTCAAAAGCAAGTTGATGCAGCCGATCGTTTTTTTGCGAAGTATGGGCCTGGTGTAGCGTTTTTTGGTCGTTTTCTTCCTATTGTGAGAACGGCTATTTCAGTTCCTTGTGGCATGGGGAACATGAATTTGATGAAGTTCTCTCTTTATACGTTTTTTGCAATGCTGCCCATTACCGCTGCATACGTGTACATTGGATTTAGTTTAGGAGAGCATTGGGAAGAAGCTGGGTCTTTATTTAATCAATATATGCAACCGGTTGTGTTTGTTATTTTAGCCGTTGCTACTGCGTTTTTGATATACAAGCTCTTGACAAAATATGCTGGTAAAGGAAACTCTAAGCAGGGTTAATCGTTAGTGTTCATAAAGAAGGTTCACATTCATGGATGTGAACCTTCTTTTTAATTAGTACATAGAATATCGATCCTTTGCCCAAGCTATGGTAAGACCTTGGAAAGGATGGAGCTTATGAGAAAAAAAGGAATACTTATAGTTGTTGTAGTTATTTTATTTTGTGCTCTCGGTTTAAGAACGATGAAAGTTGATGCGCAAGGAGGGAGAGACGAGAGGGATCGTCAAACTGTACCTTTGCCGACTTTACAAACTGAATTTCCAGGAGTTGTTTTTGTAAAAGGTGATTCTTCAAGTAATCAAATCGCTTTGACGTTTGACGACGGTCCCGATCCTCGTTTCACAGGACAAGTATTAGATAAACTTGAAGCGCATAACGTGCCGGCAACGTTTTTTGTCTTAGGCAAAAGAGTTACTGCAAATCCAGATTTATTGAGACGAGTAAATGACGCAGGGCATGAGATTGGTAACCATACATATTCTCATCTGAATTTAGCGGAAGCAAACATTACTCAACTTGAGCAGGAATTGACTGAGTCAGGAGATGCTGTAGAGGCAATTACAGGCTATCGTCCGAGCCTATTCCGGCCTCCATATGGATTTATTACGAGAGAACAAGTAGAACGACTAGCAGACCTTAATTATTCTGTCATTGGTTGGGATGTTGACCCTCTTGATTGGGACGGAACCCCTGCTGGAGAGGTGGCACAAACTGTTCTTCAAGAAGCAGGAGCAGGCAGTATAATTCTTTTACATGATGGAGGGGATATTGATACTGAGAATCCAGAGATTTATTCTGCCGATGCATTAGATGAGATTATTCCAGCACTCCAAAACCAGGGATACAAATTTGTAACGGTGTCTGAACTTCTTGGAGTTCCTAGATCAGAATGAGATGATAGACCGGTAGTATTAGCTGCTGGTCTTCATTTTTGGACCATGAACCATAAAATGTTTCATTAAATTAAACTGTTTACAGAATAATATGATATGTTATACTCCTATATAACCACTTGGTTATATACGGAGGTTTGTATGGCTGATTTCTATAGGGCAATTGCCGATTCTACCAGACGGCAGATTTTATATATGACATCTAAGCGAGAATACACACAATCAGAGCTGGTGAATTATTTTGCGGTTTCCCAGCCCGCTGTAAAAAAACATCTTGATATGTTAGTGCATGAGGAATTGTTAGCAGAGAGGAAGGAGGGACGGTATCGATTTTATCGGTTAAATGTGGACGTGTATGAGCGGGAAATGAACCTTGTAACAAATGATTTAAACCGTGTACTTGACCATAAGCTCAATCGATTAAAGCAGTATATAGAGGAGGAGGGGGAAAATGGATAAGATCTTGATTGCAAGAAGAGAGATTTTTATACAGGCAAAACCAAGTAGAGTATGGCAGGCACTTACAGTACCAGCAGAGCGGAATAAATGGGAAACAAGAAGCAGTGAGATGGATGTAAGAATTGGTGGGAAGATTTATTTAGAATATGGCTGGGGTGTCACATACTCTGGAACATTTAAAGAATTGATTCAAAATGAAAAAATAATTACTGAAGATGATGAGGGTGATTTAACTACTTGGTTAATTATTGCTTGTGGTGAAGGTTGCAAAGTCGTAATTGAGTATCAAGGAGAATGGTATGGAGACCAAGGTATAAGTATAATGGAGAATATGTTATTTGGCACGTATCAGTTTATG
>BAXC01000045.1 GCA_001310375.1 Bacillus sp. JCM 19041
GGTTTAAGCCATGGGCTTCAATTCCTGCACTATAAACATTCCAATTATCGCCTAGGTAATGTTTTGCCCAACCTTCAGCCATTTGGCTGCGGCATGAGTTACCTGTACAAAGAAAGTAGATTGTTTTGTTTGTCATTGTGAGTAAGCTCCTTTATTAACTGATGATGATCAACCAGAGATAGAGTCCGAGTAAGGTAATGAACAATACTGGTAGTGTGATAACAATTCCTGTTTTAAAATACGTTCCCCATGAAATCTTGACGCCTTTCTGAGAGAGAACATGGAGCCAGAGTAGTGTTGCTAAGGAACCGATTGGTGTGATTTTTGGTCCTAAGTCCGAACCTACTACATTTGCATAAATTAGTGCTTCCTTTATTAACCCGGTCGCAGCAGTAGTGTCGATTGCAATGGCATTAATCATAACGGTTGGCATGTTGTTCATGATTGATGACAAGATTGCAGCTAAGAAGCCCATGCCCATTGTTGCGGCAAACAGTCCTTGTTCTGCAACATAGTTAATTCCAACGGCTAACAGGTCGGTTAAACCAACATTTTGAAGCCCAAAGACAACGACATACATTCCTATTGAAAAGAAAACGATGTTCCAAGGAGCACCTTTTAATACGGCACGTGTTTCGACTGCTGGGCTTTTGCTCGCAATCGTTAAAAAGACGAGTGCAATGATGCCAGCAACAATTGATACTGGGACGTGGATAAATTCACTAACAAGATAACCAATAAGTAAAACGGCTAAGACAAACCAAGATATCTTGAACATCTTTGGATCTTTAATTGCAGTTACAGGTTCTTGAAGCTTCTCGTAATCGTATCGTTTCGGAATGCTTTTTCTGAAATACAAGTACAGAACGAGAATGCTAGCAACGAGTGAAAAGAAGTTTGGCACGATCATGCGCGTCGCATATTCGATAAAACCAATTCCAAAGAAATCGGCAGAAACAATGTTGACTAAGTTACTAACGATAAGTGGGAGGGAGGTTGAATCGGCGATAAAACCACTCGCAATGATAAATGGGAAGACCATTTTCTCATTAAAATTCATTGAACGTACCATTGCCAAAACGATTGGCGTTAAAATTAAAGCTGCACCATCATTTGCGAAAAAGGCAGCAACAATCGAACCTAGAATACAAACATAGACAAACATGAGCACGGCATTTCCCTTGGCTGCACGAGTCATATGTAGGGCGGACCATTCAAAGAAGCCAATCTCGTCTAAAATTAAAGAAATTAAAATGACTGCAATAAATGTAAGAGTGGCGTTCCAAACAATGCCCGTCACTTCAATGACATCACCAAATGAGACAACACCAAGAAGCAATGCGATGATGCACCGCCACAAGCAGACCAACCAATATTAAGGTTTTTAGGTTGCCAGATAACTAAGACAAGCGTAATGATAAAGATAGCTGAAGCTAAGATGACTGAAGTCAAATCGTCATTCCTCCTTTGCCGTTAGCCGCAATTGACCGGGGCTTCTTTCTTTAAAAGTTCAAGGAAGTCTGGGTCTCGTCATCGATTTGAGCTAAAATGAGTTGAATCATTGATGTATTTAATGAGTCATGATCCATAGAATAAAAACGCCATTGCCCGCGTCGTTCTTCTTTCATGAGACCGGCTTGTTTTAGTTTTCGTAGATGTTGGCTTACAGCAGGTTGGCTTATGCCAAACATATCAACAAACTGACAAACACAGTATTCTTTTTTTGATACAAGTTTCATCATTAATAACCGTGTCGGATCACTAATGAGTTTCATACATTCGGCCATTTTAGCTGAACTTAATTTGACTGCTTCCATACGACACCTTCTTTCCACAGAGATTGTATAACGTTTGTTATATAAGTCAATCGTTATATAAAAACTTGCTTATTTAATGGGTGAAATGGATCCATTATGATAACGAACCACAAATAAAGGGGAAAGCTTTGAAAACACCATTTACATAAGGATGTAGCGACGTCCCTTGCATTCTTTGATGGATATTTTGTATGATCAAACGTGTTTACAAGGATGATTTTGAATTTCGGGGCAAGTTAATAAAGCAAAATAGATAAAGTTCGTTTAGCCTTATAACTGGAAGAGGAGGGGATCGTATGAAAAAAGCAATCATGACAGTGGCAACTCTCACCCTCATGGCAGGTTGTGGAAATGGGAATGAGGAAGAAGTAAATTTAATCCAATCTGCAGAAGGATTTATTAATCAAGTGGTAGAAGGTGAATATGAAGCTGCGGTCGAGAAGTTTGACGAGAGAACAAGGGAGAGCTTACCAGCTGAACAATTGGAAATCGTTTGGAATGAATTAGAAGACACGTATGGTACGTTTGTCCACTATGAATACGAGGAAACAATTCAAGAACAGGATCTTGAAATTCTTCGTTTTGCAGGATCATTTGAAGAAGTTGAGACAATGCTGACTGTTACGTTTAATGAAGAGGAAGAGATTGTTGGATTTTTGATTCAGTGATCTGTTTTGTTAAAAAAGCTGTGACAGAAGCCACGGCTTTTTTAACGTTGCATGATGCGATTTGCTGCCGCTTTTCCTGCGTGAACAGCGCCTTCCATAAAACTAGGAAACGATTCGGCCAATTCACTGCTAGCAAAAACAACGTTCTCAAAAGGCTCGCGTAAAAGGTCAGCAGCATGTGGTAAGCCGCCTAAGTGAATACTGGCATTAAAACCACCACCGAACGACGGGTGATCAACCCAAATGCTTTCGTAAGAATCAAGATATTGTGCTGCTTGATCTCCTAGCGTGTTGACAAGTAAATCAATAAGATAGGCATGTCGTTCAGGCTCCTCTAATGAGCGAACCATATTCGTCATATCAGGATTAATGAATTGAGCGCCTTTTTCGAAGTAGCTTTGTTTACCCTCGACTGTGGATACTTTCCCTCCTGCATGATTGCTAGCTTCTACTATTTTGTATGAAAATCCTTGCTCGTTTAAAGTTAAGGCTGCGGATAGTCCAGCTAAACCGGCACCAACAACAATGACATCAACTAATTTGTTTTCTTGCTGTGTGCTCATGGATTCACCTGCTTTTCTTAAAATACTGTACCGATATGGTACCCAGATTTGCCTAGTAGAAAACCAAATGGAGACGTGCGAGTTATTTTTGAGCATGATCATGTTATAAAGAGAGAAAACATGTTACTGTACTACTAGTTGATATATCATCTAATTGAAGTGAATGTCAGCTTAAAAGTACTTGACGAATGAATCGTAACCAATCATCGCAAGCTATCATACAAAGCAAAGAAGTTGAAAGGAGTCATTCACATGAAAATCGTCGTTACTGAAGCAGCCGCAAGTTGGTTCAAAAATGATTTTAGTATTGATGAAAACGAAAAAGTGAAGTTCTATGCACGTATTTACGGATCTAGTCCTGTCCAAGAAAATTTCGCGCTTGGATTTGATAAGGAAAGTGATCCGAATAACGAAGCCGTTCGCACGGAAGTGAATGGAGTCACATTTTATATTGAGGATGAGGATGTCTGGTTTTTTGATGGGCATGATCTCCACGTTGATTATGATAAAGATGAAGATGAATTGACCTTTGATTATAAAAAATAAGAAAAAGGAAAGAAAAGCTGCCGCCTCTATATTTAGCGGCAGTTTTTCTTTACCAAAGAGACGGTAGTGGACCGCTTTCTCCATAAATTGGGTCGCAGCTTGGTTTTGGAACATCTTTAATCACTTGTAGGTTACGCTCCGACTCGATTGAATTTTGTGTGCATAGGTCATAGGCGATACCGTCAGGATAAGCACCTATGACCGCAAAGTCATCGCTGCCATCAACATATTTATGACCAAAACCAGCCGGGAGAATGAGTACGTCGCCACGCTCGACAAATACTTCTTCTCCTTGGACTCCACCTACATGTAGAGTAGCGTGACCAGCATCAACAACAAGTACTTCATGGGCATTGCTATGATAATGATGGTAGTCGAAGATGCCTCCACGCCATGTATTGCGCCAGTTATTGGCTGTTAATACCTCTTCGGCTTTATCGCCTGTTTCAAATACATCTTTATAAAGCAATAATGAAAAAGAGGGATGGTTGGGTATTTTTCCATCGTCGCCAAACGAATACGTTTGAATCTCTACTTGTCCCTGGGATTTCATTTATCTTCCTCCGTTCGTTTTTTACTTCTATACCACTTTAGGAAAAGGATAAAACGTGGGCGGGTTCCAATAACGATTAATCAACATACTCAACATTTGAAATGACAATCTCATTGTTTATGTAGACATACTCGACACGGTGAAAACTGCTGCCATCGTCTGTGTAAAACTCAAGAACATTAACGAAATCGGAGTTTCCTCTCTCAATGCCTCGACGACTTCCTGTATTTGATCACCTGTTACATTTTCACTGTATTCAACTCGGTCAGCGCCTAAAAGCAAATGATCAAGTAATTCCACAGGGGGTTAAATCTTTTGTGCCTCGTTCATATAGATAATAAGTGTTGCCGTAAGTCTTTAGCGACTTTGAACATATTAAACTGCACCCCAACACGGTGTAATAAAGCCGCTGTCTTCTAATACAAGAATGGTATTGTTTAGAGGGAATGTTTCAAATTTTTCATTTAAATATAGCGTCTGATTCCCATAAATAGTAAACTGATTTTACATGATGTTAATAAAGGAGGACGAGATGTTTGAGAAAGCCATTACTGCTTGTGTCGCTAATGGTATTAGGTGCGGTACTCATCTGTTTGGGTGCAATTACGCTTGATCAGACGGTGTATGAATACCCATTGCGCATCGTAGGTATCGCTTTAATTGTTGTAACACCGACTTTTTTTAGGCGAAGGAATGAAGTTGTTTAATTAAGTCTGATCCAGACTATTATGTTATCGGTTTTCCTGCTGTATGGCTAAAGTATTCTGTGACGTATGCCTTTAAATATGTTTTCTTCTATTTTTTTTGCTACTTAAACTAATGCAGTGGATCCAAGGAAAGAATAATAACTAGAAAGAAGGAATGCATTGATCTTTCCAGTTGATGAGAATAGCCGCCAAGATCTTAATTCGACGGCTTTCTTTTTTAATTTTGAAAACGAATCGATTGATCTTTGAGAAAACGGTATTTTTTAATGTGTGTTGTGTTTAAATCGACTTTAAAAAGATTGATTGCATTAATTTGCTCATTTTCATAGGAATGATAATAATAGGTGCCTGTTTCACTACACATTGAACTCGTGTACAGCGTGTAAGAAGGCGCTCCGTCTTCTATATCTGCTCCACGAGCAACAGAGCAGTATTCTAACACTTTCATGGAATTCCGAAGCCCCTCTGATTCGTTAGAGGCAGACTCAATATGGTTACGGAGATAAGCCGCGCGAACAAAGCGAGATGGGGAGGAGTAATCACCTGGGATGCCAAACGATCCACTTACTAATTCGGGCGAACGATTTATTTGATAATCGCCCCAGTACACTTCACCCCGGTCTTGGGGACTTAAGCCAGTGTACAAGTTTAAGTTGATTAAATGCCATTTGAAATCAGGACTGTTCGAGAACGCACCTACTTTATTATCATAAATTTTGACCCCTTCTTTTGTACTCTCAATCACAATTGTTTCGGATTGACGATCGCTAAAAATCCAATGAAGGGGAGGGACGGTCTCAAGAATGTCTAGCTCCTGTGCCATGATATTGATAGTATCCATATTACGAACAAGTTCGGCAGTCGATTTATACTGAGACAATACCCAATGAATAAAATCAAAGACACTTATATTATATTTCTCTGGATCGCGTTCCGGGCTAAAGTCCGCGAATCCTTCAAGATAGTGAACAACGCCCATTAATCCATGCTCATTCATTCCATCAAAAAAGCCAATCCGATTATTCCTGAAAATACTCATTCCAATAATGGCGTATTTATTTTGGACAATCTGCTTCTCTTGTTCATTAAGCCACCTATAATTACGAGGTACAATACAAACATTATATTCGATAGGAAGATCATAAAAGTCCATATTACGTGCAAGGAAATGATGTTGATCCTTCGTTTTCACTGTTACAGATGTACACATATATAACTCCACCTCTCTAGATGTAAACCGTTGCAAATCAATACAGTATATTAGATCCTTTCAATGATATGCAGGAAGAGTAAAGTAGATGGAGCGCCTGTATGATTAATATGGAGACGGAATAGGCTTTTTAAAAAGCACTAATGATATCATGACTGTCAAAGTGAGAATGGAACACTTGGTTATCTTAGATATTCGCGGGGCTTGTTGAACCAAGTAAAAAGACACTTGCAACCACACACAAGCGGTATGTAAACGTCTCTCTTTCGCCTTTGACATAGTAACCACTATGCGGGGTTTGTCGTACTTTCTTTAAGAGCTCCAGAGCTTTCTAATACCGCATTGACTTTCTAAATAAGATAAACTCTTGGAATGATTTTTTTTCGATTCAAACCATTGTTATTTGCATTCTTCACTCATCAGTAAACAAGAAGAACACTTATTCGAGTGGTCTTCTTGTTTATGTTTTGCATATTACAGATCTAATAATCTACTAGAAAGAGCCTCTAGCTCGTCAAAAAGGGACCGGGTGATTAGTTGTTGGTCAAACTGTTTGCGGTTAAGAGAACGGAATTGTTCAAGTTCTTGTCTATATCTCTTTGATCCGGTTTTTTCGAGAAAGTAGACTGTGGATGCTTGGAAAGACAGCAGAAGATATGGCTTTGTATTTATGCTTTGAAGCGCGTGCCAGAGTGCTTCCAGCAGCAGCTTTGCAGACAACTGATCTTCTTTAATGACTGTTAGGTTGACCGGGTTTGAGAACATCCGCCATCTATCAGGGAGAAGAGCTGCACCATCGGAAGTTCGGTGATTAAATGGCTGGTATTCATGATAAAGATGAAACAGTTGTGTCCCTGCGCTTTGTGCAGTAATGACAGTGGTAGTGATGGTGGCAACAGCATGATTTTCACCAAGCAAGCTGAATCCTCCGGTGAGTGGTTTGTTTGTATTCGGTCGATACTGAACCGTTGCTTCGTAGTCAGCGAGATTGATTGATTCTCCTTCCAATAAAACGAGGTGTGATGGAACTTGATTTACTTGCAATGGCATTTGTTCATTCCATTGCGGGTAATCGCTATACATCATTGTAATACCACGACGTTTTTTGCTCTGAATGCTTGCCCTTGAATTGGTTGTTCCACCAACAAGTGGAAGACCACGATGTTTGGCGAAGCGAATCAGTTCAGGTGTAAGCGCGTCATCACCTGGCATGCTGAACATGCCGCGGCGAATCAATTGACGGGCTGTTTTTTCAGCATGTTGCAAAGCTGTCATCTCGTAAGGACCAAGTCCGGATAAGATGTGCATTGCACCGACTTCTGGGTTATGAGCTTGAATGGCAGCCATGACGACTGGATTAAATCCACTTAAATAGACTTGTGCTGCAACATCGTATTGATCAATTAATTGAGCTACTTGAGCTTCTAATCCGTTTGTTTTAATTTCGAGTGATAGGATCAATTCTTTCCCTTGAATATAAACAAAGACTTCTTCAAGTGTTGGAATCGTTACATCAGGATATTGAGCATAAATGTCTTCCCAGTCCGGATTATCAGTCTTGTTTGCTGTTAATTGCTTCAGTTCAGCAACTGTCATATCAACAACATAACCACTGCCTTCCGTCGTCCGATTAACCGTATAATCATGAATGACAACAGGGACGCCGTCTTTTGAAACCATAATGTCAATTTCAACCGCTTCAATTCCTAGATCATAAGCAAGTTCAATCGCGGGCATCGTGTTTTCAGGAGCAAGCGAGTTGACGCCACGATGAGCGATGAGTAACGGTTGTTGAGTAAGGCTGTCTTTCGTTTGAAAAGCGTTAAGCGCTCGGGCAGCCGTTTGTGGATGAGCTGTTTCAATGCCAGCAATGCCACAAGCAATTAGATGCTGGAGATCCAACTCGTTTTTCGCGCCAGATGCCAGATTGTGACTGCTCGATTACGGAAGAATCGAACCGTTTCGGCCGTCACAGCATTAGCGGGAAGAATGGCAGTAAAGCACGTGCTACGGCGAACCGCCCGAATAACATCTGAGAGAGAGTTGGTTTTTAAATAAGAAGATGTAACGCGTAAGGCGCCGGCATAGCAGGGTGAAGCGTCCGCATCGACTGAATAATTGATTCCTGTGAAGAGATGATGACACAGTCATCGACTTCCTTTTGTTGCAACAACGTATGAACGGCAGGGATAAGCTTTGCGTTATCTAATTCAATCAAAGGGAGAAGCTTATCTTTAATTATATCTAGAGTATCTTCCAGGAGAGAATGTCTATTAATAGCTAGCAACTCGCCACGGTGTGAGCCCACTTTTAACAAGAATGAAGCCGTGTTATCAGGTAATGAAGGCGGCATACCAATGGAACTATCAATAATCGTTGGTGTTGCGGCAAGTGTTGAAGCTGGCTCCTTCGTATCAAGCACAAATTCTTTTACCTCTGGAAGTGGAATCAGCTCTGGCGCACCATTTGGTCCAAAGAGCATCTTTCCAGGTGTTGGGTTTGGTTGCTCAATAAAGTCTCGGGACGGGTTCTTTGTATCAATGGCACTAATTCGCTCAAGTGAATGTCCTTTAGCAGAGACACCAGGATGAGCAGTAAGTCCATAACAGAGTGCATTTTTAAAAAGTGCCGCGTCAACGAGCTTTTTGTCCGCATCAAGCAAGATGATTGCATCTCCGCCGTTTGCCATTTGAAAGCCGCCACAGCCCCAACTACAATTAGGCACAAGCTTTGGCACGCTGTCCATTGTTGCGTCCATTTCATAGTCAGGTGTTACGCCATATAAAGTCTTAACCGCTTGGGCATTGCGCGCAATTAATGCAGCAGAATAAGGCGCAAGTACGGCTCCTTGAGGAAACTGATACATTGCTTTATTCGCAACGCCATTCTCCTCGACTTTGTTACCGAAATAGTACCCGCTTAGATCAATCGCTTGCTCCGTAATGTTGGAGATCTCTACATACTCATTTGTTCCTTCATCAAAATAAGGCGTATAAAGAAACTCCGTGATTAAAAGCGATTGACTAGGGAGATGGAAATTTGTTCCAAAGGCCGCCGGACCGGGGCTGCATGAAAGGCGGCAGTCAGGTTGGATGACAGAGAGATCCGTTGAATGCTATTTCCATCGCCATCTGCTCGTGCTGTGGAGCCACGGTAAACGATTTCTCGGTACGTTAGGTTTTGCAAATAAGGAACAAAGTCGACGACACGGTAGTAGCGGTCCATTAAAAGCAATTTATCTCCACCGTTGCCAAGACGGATCGTTCCCGTTGACCAATTAGCATCAAGTAGCGTTGGCACATCTGGATCATTATAAAGGCGATCTGTACCAAACCAAGGGAATTCAAAATCTGGAACCGCGCCGTAAATAGCTTTGAAAATCAAACCAGATTGGCATAGGAATAGTTCTTGACCCGGTTTAATAATGGTTCCTTTTGGGAATTGCGCCATTCCTTCTCCTTCCCCTTGAAAGATGCCGTCACCAATCAAAAAACCACTTAAATCAACTGGCGCGTGATCGTAGCTTTTGATTGAAATAAATTCTTTTCCGTCATCCGCCGCTGGTGCGTCATACATAAATTGCGAGATACGAACGTTCGGAATTGGTGCCGTAAGGGGTGACGTGGTAGTGGCTTGTTCTTCAAAGATCACACCAGGCGTAGCTGGACCCATCGAAAGAAAAACCGACTGTTCGACGCTCCCCGAGGAAGGTAAACCAAAATGAACACCAAACCCAGCGGAAATATCAGTACTACGGTAACTAGCTTGGACTAATTCAATGCCTGTGTGGTTGTCCACAATCACAATCCCACGTGCTTCGCTATTTGAAAAAGCAGGAATATTTCCTGTTACCTCACTAATTTGACCAGGAACAAGGTACTCATATGTCTACGATTAAATTCATCAAGCGTGCGCCGGGCGGAATTTAGCCAAAATACATACGCTTGTTTAGGGCGTATTGCTACAGTACTTAATTCAAATGGTCGATCTGCTCGATTATCATCTGGGTAACGAAATAGCAAATGAACATTCGCATCTGTGCCCTTTGTTCCAACGGAAATGGTCTGATTTGAACGGTTATAAATCTCAAAGAATTCATAGTCGTCAGCTCCGGTATTATCCGGATGGATTTCTGTAACAAGAAGTGAATGGTGTAAGTTAAGGTACTCCATGAAAACCCTCCTTTAGATTACGAGTACCATGCCAATATATTCACGCCTATCCCCTTTTGAAAGCCTTTTCTTATGTGCTCTAGAAAAAGCCACTTTTGACTGTGGACAAGAAGCCTATGGTGGGATTAGAACGATGACAAGGGGGCAAAAAACGGTTGCTTGAAACCAGAAAAGGATCGAGCGGGTTGAAACCTGCTCGATCTTTTTTAGAGGCTTGTTAGGCAGCCTCGATGTATGGATATTTAGTTAATTGGTCATAAATTCAAGCGTATTGCCGTCGGGGTCAATGCAGAAAATTTGTTGAAAGCCGCTTGTGCCGTTTATCTTTTCAATAAATGGTACGCCTTGTTGCCTGAGAAAGGCAATTGTATCTTCGTAGCTTTTGACGCGGAAGGCAACATGTTCATTTCTTGAATTTATTTGGTTATCTTTTTGGTGTAAGACTGCCCCAGAGCTTGCTTCAATTAAATGAAGTTGCTGTGTGCCGATAGCGTACCAAGCGCCTGCGAAATCAAAAGGAGCGCGCTCAAGCTCTGGCAACTGGAGTTTCGTGCTGTAAAATGCTTTTGCTTTTTCAATGTCATTCACGACAAGACTGACGTGGTGGATTTCTACTACATTCAACATCGTGGATTCCTTTCCTTTATCACATGTTATGAAGGTTAAAGCTGATATTCACTTTCAGTAGCATCATTAAAAAAAAAAGATCTTCGCCCGTTCTGGCCCGTATAAGAAACGGCAAAACCGAGGTAATCGAATGCATGGTCTTACGATGATACGGATGCTTAGAGCTTCTAAAATCGCTCTGTCTAATGCGCTCCGGATGGTCGAGGTCAGGACTGGCGGCAGAAAAAGTGTACATTCCTAGCAGCGCAGTGTTTTTAGGCGTCATATGCGTGCTAGGACGTTTAGTCATTTTTCTGTTTCCTCTGATTGTCTTTTGTTTCATAGTTACCGCCAGTTGTAATGTTGTTTGAAGCGAAATGTTTAACAAATCCTTTCTTTTCATAGAAGTGAGTCGCATTTTTTAAAATGGCATCTCTTGTGTAAAAAGGACTTTCGGCTGTTAAGGGTAAAGGAACAGATGTACCTAGGCTCGCCGATTGATAAATCGCCGTTATCAGTTCAAGTGTGCGTCTACCCTCGTAACCATCAATGAGCACGCTTTCTACTTGCTCGATCGCCATGAGGACATTGTGAACTTGCCCAACATGGCTTCATAAATAACAGAAGGACCTTCATCATACACCCGTTGGAGCTCTCTTTCCAAATCATGGTTTTCTTCCGGAAAACCATTATCTAACGAAGTAGAAGCCTTGACGTTCCATGGTACAGACACGCGAGCGTCTTTGCCTTGGAAGATGAGTTGTTGTTCCTCGCCATGATGGACAGTTGAACTAGTAATCTGAGCTAAGCCGCCGTTTTCATAGCTGCAAATGGCAATGGACAAATCTTCAACTTCAGCATTGTCATGCGCCGTATTTGCGATTACCGCTGTCACTTCCTGTGGCATGCCATTTAACCACTGAAAGAGATCTATATGATGGACAGCGTGGTTTAGTGTAACCCCGCCACCTTCTTTTTCCCACGTGCCTCTCCACCATAAATCGTAGTAGCAGTGACCTCGCCACCAAAAGGAGTCGACTTGGGTATGAAGAATGGGACCGGTGAGGTTTTGATTAAGGACATGTTTAACTTTCATCATTGGTGAGTAGAAGCGGTTTTGAGCAACAACGGATAAGTGTTTGCCACTTTGTGCTGCGGCTTTGTTCATCGCATCGCATTCCTCAAGGGAAGAAGCCATGGGTTTTTCGACTAATACATGCACACCCGCCTGCAAAAAATGAATCGCAATTTCTGCGTGTGTGTACGGTGGTGTGCAAATGGAAACGAGGTCAATGTCTGTCCTGTTCGCGACGTCTGTATAATGTCCGTAGATTGCCACATCAAGTCCCGAATCCTTTGCTAAGCCCGCGGCTTTCTCCTTATAAATGTCGCACAGGGCTATGATTTCACATGTTTCAGGAAATTGCCTGTAAGCCGCAATATGCGAGGAACAAATGGCCCCGGTACCTATAATAGCAACGCGTAACATCTTGACATCATCCTTTGGCTAGATAGATTTGATAGGTGAAAATAAAGTGAATGTAAGACTGTTCTTCGATAAGCGAATCTTGGTTGAGGGTGGAGTAAAGATTTAAGTCGCAAAAGTTGATGGTGATACTAGGAAGAACGTAGCTATACGCAGGGTATGTGGAAAGCCCAAAGAGGACTTTGACGGAAGATGTAAAGGAAATAAACGTTTTAAACAGAAAGAGACTCTTATTCCTCCTAGTTGTTCGGGAGAGGTGAAACGGTTACAAAATGAATAGATGATAGAATAGTCAATCTATTATACGTGTACTAGTATGGTACCATACCACTTTTTAACCGTCAAATACGTTCTGTTACTGTCTATCATGTAAACAACATTTTGATCAGGATCTAAAGCGATCTTGATTCCTTTCAGCAATTATGAAAAAGAAATAGAATATGATAAGAAAGGGTAAGGATAAAAAAGCAATCAGGAGAGGGGGTCATGTTGTATGGATATTCGTAAAGCTAATCGAGAGGATGTAAGAGAGATTGTCCGTTTATTAGCGGACGACGAACTAGGGTCTAAGCGCGAAAGAAATGAAGACCCATTGCCAAAGATATATATGGAAGCCTTTGAAGAAATTGAGTCTCAAAGAGGCAATGAAATCCTTCTCGGAGTCGATGAGAAAGAGATTATCGGATGTCTCCAACTTACCATCATTCCAGGCTTATCAAGGCAAGGGATGAAACGTGCCCAAATTGAAGGGGTACGCGTCAAGCGAAACGTTCGCGGTAAGAAAATTGGAGAAGCTTTGATTAAGGAAGCGATTGCTTATGCAAAGTTGGAGGGGTGTGGGATTGTTCAATTAACAACGGATAAACAACGCCTTGATGCTCATCGTTTTTATGAACGTTTAGGATTCTTGGCTAGCCATGAAGGGATGAAATTATCTTTAGAAGTGGATGATGAATAAGACAGACAGGAAGAGTGTTTTAGGGTTCAGGTTCTGTGGGGCCTTAAAAGAACGACATAGGTAAATCATTATTTTAAAACATGTATAATCGACTTATAGAGAAATTTTTAGAGAGGAGAGTTACATATAGGTGCACTATTCGTTGTTGCGGGATTTTACATAATCATCAGTTTCGTAGTCATTACGATTGATTTTTTAGAAATAGGTATTCAGATTTCACTTGCTTTATTTTCTGGTATTGCTTTGATCGTTTTATTAATCGGTGGTGTTCGATTAATTAATAAACAGCAAAAGGTTGAACCTGAATCGCTTGAAGAAGTAGCGGCAACGAAAGACAAAAAACAGTTTATTTTTAGGATGACATTAGAAGAAAAGTTTTCGTATATCTTTGTTGCATTTATTTTCGGAGGTTGGTTTTTAGCATCGTTTACTCCACAATCTGATGCAATAGAGGCGTATAAAATAGTTGAATGGCGTATTTTTATGCCGTATTTGCCTTGGTGACATACATCTTTTTGTTTGTTTATTTCAGAAAATTTAGTATAACGCAGGAATAATCCTTGTGTTCTTTTTTAGTTGGCGAAAGAAAAGAAGTCATTTATCCATTCATTTCAAATAAACATATAAAATCGAGTTGACTAATAGGGATTAATTGAATAAAGTAGGATGATGAACTTTTAAATAAGAAATCAATCATGTCATAAAAAGATTGACCAGAGGAGGAGAATCGAGATGGAGTTATGGTTAACAATCGCTGTTATTGCCTCTGTCATCGTCGTAGCGGCGATTTTATTTTGGATGCAGCGTAAGCACTTGTCGTTTTCGGTCCGTGTTTTAACAGCGCTTGGAGCCGGGGTTGCTTTAGGTTTTATCTTGCAATTTTTCTTTGACCCTGAATCAAGTGTTATTGTAAATGCGATGGAATGGGTCGGTATTATGGGGACTGGCTACGTTCGCTTATTGCAAATGATTATGATGCCCCTTGTTTTTATTGCGATTTTAACTGCATTTACACGCATTAAAGCAGCGAAAGATGTTGGCAAGATTAGTGGTCTAGTCATCGGAATGCTGATTGTGACAACGATCGTCGCTGGCGCAGTTGGTTTAACTTCCGCATCAGTCTTTAATTTGAGTGCGGATGACATTCAAGTCGGTTCGGCGGAAGAAGAACGGGGCGCATCAATGGAAGAACGATACGCAAACATTGAAGCAGATTCACTTCCACAACAAATCGTGCAATTAATTCCAACGAACCCATTTCAAGACCTGACAGGTGCACGGGCAACGTCCACGCTAGGTGTGGTTATCTTTGCGGCATTCTTAGGTATTGCCTACTTAGGTGTCCGTCGAAAAGAAACGGAAGCGGCTGAAATGTTTGAAAAAATTACTGGCGCGATTTTCTCCGTCATCATGCGGGTTGTTACGTTAATCTTGCGTCTGACGCCATACGGCGTGCTCGCGATCATGACGTCGACTGTCGCAACGAGTGACCTAGGGGCGGTAACAACGCTTGGAACATTTGTCATTGCTTCCTATGTAGCTCTAGGGGTTGTGTTTATCATTCACTTGCTCATCTTGCTATTTATGGGATTAAGCCCAATACAATACTTGAAAAAAGCGTTTCCGGTGTTAGCCTTTGCTTTTACATCGCGTACAAGTGCAGCGGCTTTACCGATGAACATCCAGACCCAGAAAAAGCTCGGTGTCCCAGAAGGAACAGCAAACTTCGCCGGCTCATTTGGGCTTTCAATAGGGCAAAACGGGTGCGCAGGTGTATATCCGGCGATGCTTGCCTTTATGATCGCACCAACAGTTGGCCAAAACCCACTTGAACCAGGCTTTATTGCGATGCTTCTCGCTGTTATTGCCATTAGCTCATTTGGTGTAGCTGGTGTTGGAGGTGGAGCAACGTTTGCGGCGATTCTTGTGCTTTCGGCGATGGATCTTCCTATCGCACTTGCAGGGTTGCTCATTTCAATTGAGCCATTAATTGATATGGGAAGAACAGCAGTGAACGTATCAGGAAGCATGGTGGCAGGTATTTTTACTTCGAAAGTGAAAAAAGATTTGAACCATGATGATTACCGCAATGATGAATTACGGATTGACGGAATGGAATCAAATAGCTAAAAGAGATAACGGTGAAAAGCTGGGATGGATGTCTCAGCTTTTCTTTTTGGTGTGATTGGATCTTTGTTTAAGGTTCTAGTTATTGTACATAAAGGCCCTATGATAGGAAAAACCTCACGTATTCTCTCTCCAGATGTCTCCCTTCGTTAGGATATGGTCTTATTTTATTGACATTAGTAGACGATGTGAAATCCTTCCTATAAACTGGAAAAAGAGATAATGATCGAATTTTTGTAAAAGTCATTGTTCGCAAAAAAATGGAAAAGAAGGGGATCGATAATGACTGATATGACGCAACTATTTAGGTTGCAAAATGAAATAAGTGCATTTATTTTACAGTTGGGAAATGCAGAAGAAAAAATCGAACGGCTAGAAACGGCAAAGAAGTCGTTAAGCTCTGAACAAGAAATGCTCCATGATCACAAGGCAAAGATTAAAGAGCCGGAACTAGACGGTGACAATTGGAAGGGGAATGAAGCGTCAGAGCACGAGGACATTCGAAATGAAATGCATTCCGCCTATACAGATTCTCAAGATAAAGTGGAACAAATGCTAAGTTCGATTGAAACAGAAATTAGTAATCTACGTGGTGAGGCAAATCGCTGCTCAGCGACCATTGCCACAAAGGAATCGTCGTTACAATTATTACGTAATCGTATCGTCACATAAAGGAGAGGAGACAAAGGCATGCCGGAAATTAAAGTAAACGAAGACGAAGCGCTAAGTGCATTAAGTGATGCAGGTGAAAAAGCGGGTTTCGCAGTTTCTGACAGTGAACCAGCGATCGAGACTTCATCGATGGCTTTCCTGACAAAGTTAACTTCGTTTGAAACGGAATATGTCAATCAGCTAAAAGCGTATCTAGATGTACTAAAAGGGGTGCAGAAAGAAAGCGAAGAGCTTGTGAAAACTTACGGAGAAGTGGATAAAACGCTCGCAAGTCATAGGTAAGACGGAGAGGATGCGAATGGATGAAGGTTCTTGACGTACAAGAAGTGATTGATGCAATTGATAAGATTAAAGGTGCCAAACAACAGGATTCCGACAACCTTGAAAGCTTGCGAGCAAGCATCCAGAAGATCGAACAACTAGAGTCCTTGCAAGGAGAAGGAGGAGAAGCGCTAAAGGAACATTTCAGGAGGCTTCATTTACCTGTTCTCGAAGCGTTTCATTTACTCATTCGACAATACATGGAACAATTAGATACAGTAAAGTCAAACTTACTTGGCTTTGAATCAAGCTCTGCCATTGTTAGGGAAGAGTTCCTTTCTGGCGATATTAAAAATGGCCTCGACCGCGTCGCCACAAGAGCAACTGAGGATGCGAGCGAAATTGAATCGATCCGCACGTCGATTAGTGATATTCTCGCGCTCACGCCTTTTTCAATGGAAACGGTCTTAGGTCATGTAGACCGAGGCAAAGACCATGCAAAAGAAACGATTGAGAAACTACACGCGCTCGACGAAGAAAATGAAGCATTAATGACGCAAGCAGAAAGCGCGCTACAAGAAGTGACAAACGTTGTTTCCCATGTGGCGAATTGGTCGAGTGGTGGTGCTATTTTATCGGCGGATACATTAAAAGAAATTGATGCAAACATCGAAGAATTATACACAAGCCTCGTAACAGAAGCGATTCTAATGGCTCCCCCAACAGATGAAATTGATTGGATCGGACAAGAAAGCGCCATGTATCAACAAGCACTTCCTCTTGAGTTCCTGTACACAGGTGCCTATGCCAATATCCCAGGTGGACTCGAGTCGATGGGCTGGTATTTCATGAACCGCTTCCCTGTTAGCGCGATGGTTAATGATGAACAGGCAATCCAGGCGTGTGTTGCTCCAGAAATCGATCACACTGTCGACGAAGGCGGTAGTTGGTGGAATTCGATGTTCAACTTCTTTAAAGGGGCTGGCAGCGGAGTTGTGAATGCGGTAGGAGATGCGGTCGAAGGTGTTGTTAATCTCGTAACAGACCCGGTAGGCGTGTATAATGACACGGTCGAATTTATTGGTGCGATTGTGGATGATCCTGCGTTGGTAGGGGAAATCGCGAATGAACTATGGAACGCATTTGAGGACGATTTTATTAATGGAAATGCCGAAAGCAGAGGGGAATGGGCTGGCTATGCGATCACGCTCATTGCGACTGCAGCGGCTGGCGACAAAGGAATATCCAAAATCGCAAATAGCAGCCAAATGGCCAAACTAGGTCGAATTGGTGGAGACAATGGTTATAAAACCCAAAATGAAATTGAATTGCGACTGGCTACTGAAACCAAACCAACCAGACCAAGCCTAAGTACTGTCATGAATGACGCACGAGTAAGCGGCGTCAAGGCAATTAGCACGTACGCTCAATCGATGAAAATAGGCGCTGTCATGACGGCTGGCCAAGCAAGCAACGCAATCAAACGTACAACAGCCAATATGAAAGAAAGCCTCGCCCGTGGAATGAATAACCTCCAAGAGAACCTAAACGGGATGCCAGCTGTAGCAATGGGAGGAGTTGGCGGAAGCAAGTTACCAGTGAATTCGATGGATATACAGAAGATCCGTGCGGGTGTCGATGACGTTAAGAAGCAGAGTGTGAGGGATGTTGAGAAGAGAGTTGGGACTGATTCTAAGGGTACGGGTAATAAAATTGATTCTGATACAATAAAAAAATATATTAGAGATATAGAAGGACGAACAGGCAGAGAGTTACCTAAAAACCAAATAGATAAGTTGAAGGAAGCCTTAAGAAATAAAGAATATATAAAAATGTCACCTATAGAAACAGCTAAGCATAGGGGAGAATTTGATAAAATAAAAAATAAAGTAATCAAAGATTGGGAAGAAAACACTGGGCAACAATGGCCTGTGTATAATGAAAATATTATTTCAGAAAAAACAGGTAAAATAATCAGGAAAAAAGGAGACAAGTATGATGCTCATCATATAATTGAGAATACTTTTGGAGGAGAACATGAATGGTGGAATATGCATCCTGCAAAATTCCCAAATGAGCATCAAGCTGGTATTCATGGAACGGGTTCACCAGCCAATACACTATTTAAAGGAGTTAAAAGATAATGAGCTATAAATTTATTAAGGTAAACCAAGAGAATAGTTTCTATTCAGTGACTGAAAATGAAATCAAAGAGGTTGAAAAAGAACTAGATTTAAAATTTCCTAAGGAGTTAGTTAATTTTTATATAGAGGTTGGGTATGGGTTTATTAAAGGTTCAGAGTTTAATATTAATCGTATTATGGATCCTTATTCAATTAGAGATTTTCGATTAAGAGTTAATGATTTTGAGTTTTATCCCGACATAGAAATTTATGATGAATTTGAGAACAACAAACTAATATTTTTTGAAGGTAGTGAATCAGCTTTAATGTCAATAGAATTGAATGCAAATAATAGAAGTCCAGTTTATTATTATGATATTCAAATAGCGACTTCACTTGAAGAATTTATAAGAAAGCTAGAAGAAGATGATAAATATTACTTGGAGTTATTAGCTGATTAAAGAGGATAATAAACTTATACCTTGATTGGTTTTACGCCTTTCAAGGTTTTAATTTTAACCAGGAAGTAATGTTATACGGGTTGAATATAATGTGTTTATAAAAACCTTGAGAGGCGAGGAGCCTCTCAAGGTTTTTATCATTTTTATTAATCGAATTGATTGTCATGAAACCGTTTTATCACGCATGAATGAGGGTACGTATGAACGATAAGGAAATATATGGAGAGTGTTCTGCCATATTTTAAAGGAGAATGAGGATGAAAAAAGCGATACTACTAGGGAGCGTAACAGTGGCTACAGACTTGTTTGCCGTAGGTTGTAGTCAAGAAGGTAGTGCGGAATATGTTGATGCTCTTGCGCAAAAAGAAGAAGGAACCAAGTTTAGCTATACCGTCGGACATGATGTGACGACACCAAGCACAACAGAAGGGATGCATGAGATCTTAAGCCATTTGGCTACTCATATCGTCGACTTGGACTTAGGTTACACAGTAACCGGTGACAGAGAGCAAGGACACTATGAAATTGATCAAGCGTTTCCGCGGCAGGTAAGACTGGTTCCATATCCTGTGCAAATGGATGTGACAGGAGCGCTGTTGGAAGGGAACTCGTTTTATTTAAAAACGGAAGAGATGATTGCATTTGCTAACGAGCAAGGTATTTATGGCTTTACCTTGGAAACAACACCTGAAGTAGAAGACACCTACCTTGAACTACCGTTGACTGATATCCCTTATGCCCCGGAAGATCTATTGGAACGAAATGAGGAGTATGAAGCGTTGATCGAAGAGGTGGAGGAGAAAGTAATGATGAAGGTGGAATAACGTATGTTGTCGATGGTGAAAAGGCGAGTACATATTTTAAAGAACTAATGAAGAAAAGCATGACCTATAGCTTTCCTGGTATTGTTGAATTGCTCGATGAAGAGATGGAGGCACAAGTGACCATTGGCGAAGTGACGATCAATAGCCAGTTAGAAGATAGCAAATTGCAACGGGAGACATACACGATTCCGTTTACAGAGAATGATAGAGAGTGGGAAATTGTCGTTGACATGACGTACAATGACCTCGACTACAGTGGCGATATTAATACGATTGACAACGAGGAAATAGTAGACCATGAAGCGTATAACGACTATATTGTCAGTGAACAACAGCGTGATATTGAGAAATTCATAAATTCTACTGACTGAAGAGTTTTGGGTTGTTATGTAAATCTGAACATTGACGTTTTTTTAACGGGATTTTTCAGGAGGGGGACCTCTGTGAGTACAATTTTTAAAATGTATGAACTCGAAAACGCGGTTGCGAAAGAAACACGTTTTTTTCACCTCTATAAAAAGAAGTTTATAAACGAAAAGCATTCCTATTTCAGAGCTATAGTGGACATGCTTTGGATCATTTTTTCTGTTTGCATAGGATATGGAGTCATTTTTCTTTTGAAAGATGTAATAAGCTCATTTATACAATCAACGGATAGACCTTGGGCGTTACAGGCTATCGCCATTTTACTGCTGTTAGTAATTCCTCTCGTAATCGGATTCGTGACTTTTCAGCAACGCACAGCTCGATTTTATCAAATGAAATCAACCGAATTCTTTGATTTCAGGATGAAGCTAGGGATACACGCGATAGAGGTCTGGATAGTGAAACACAAATTAACGCAAAACAAGTGGAACAATTCATATTACCTTCTATTAAACAAGAAATTTCGAATAAAGAAATGTATTCGGTAAGGTCTTTTTTAACGAAGGTAATTCCCGCTCTTTTAGTCGGTTTAATTGGGGTTATCATTACTCATACGTTAACAATAGCGATCATCGATGAAGAGTTATGGAGTCAAATTGGGGCAACAAGAGTATACAATCTAGTGTTTGATCTAGCAGTTGTGGTTATTGCAGTTAGTTTATTTGTTGGCGGCATGGTTTATAAGGTTGTGCCGGAATTAATTTGTTTTCCCATGTAGAGAAGCTAAAACAGCTTGAACGGTTGCTCTATGCTTACTTACTGGAAAGTGAGAAGGAGCGACCGGCTATTTATCTTCCAGAGAACTCGAAAGATGGAAGAAAGTCTGCTTATTACTATAAGAAAGATCTAGTGTGAAAAAAGCAGCCAATGGCTGCTTTTTACGATGTGTGTGGTGATGATTTACGGTAGACGAGTTTGCGGAAAATGTGGTCGATCGGTCCATTTTTTGTTGTGTTTCGAGCCAGTATGCAAGTCCTACGGCTGTGAGCCAAATGCAGAATGTCAGCGCCCATCCTGCCGCCATACCTAGTTGATTACCTAAATCAAAGGTTAGTGGGGAAAGGAAGAGAATTAACATGATCTCGTTGAAAATAAAAAAGGTAAGCGAACGTTTACCGAGTGATGTAATGGCTGTTACAGCAAAGTTTGGTTTTGTCAGTTTTGGGCCAATTAATCCAAAAATGGCTGCATAACCAACGCCACCTACAATTCCGGTTGCCATATGGATAGCGAACGTTAGCCCGACGAAAGCTGGGGCTAAATCAATCATTTGATTGCTATACAACGCGTGGGGGATAGCCCCGACAATGGAGATCGTTAAACCGAGAACAGCAGCTTTCTTCAAGAAAGGCTTGTTCTCGGGCTTCTCATTTAATAAGCCCTTTTTTCCAGCCCATATGCCCATTAAAATCGATACACTAACAGGTAACAAGAAGTGCGCAAGGAACGGACCCCCTGTGAGAAATTGCATAAATTGAGCGGTCACTTTTTCGAAATAACCCCCCTGGGCGGCAGGGATAAATTCAGTGCCATTAAACTGGGCGTAAGCCATAGCAGCCCACGCTAATGGTAGAATCACAATATAAGAGAGCGATAAGATGATAATGCTCTTTAGCACCGTTTTGTCGCTCTTAAATAAGAGCCAGCATGATAAAAGAAGTGCGGTACCATAGATTGCTAGAATGTCTTTTCCACCTATTAGAACCGAGAGAATAAAACCAAAAAGAATCAGATACCACGCTCTTCGGTAAAGAGAACTTTTGGCATCTTTTAAGTCTTTGTTTCGTTTCATATAACTACGCACAATTAACGTGAGTCCGTAGCCAAACAAAAGCGCAAACATTGCTCTCGCTCGGTTATCAACAAAGAAAACAGAGAGAAAGTTGGTAACAGTATCATAAATGTTTAAGCTTTCTGGGCGGCTAAGTAAAGAACTGCCCAAAAATAAGGAAGCGTGGGCAAGGGCAACCAACAAAAGCATAAACCCCCTTGCTAAATCGAGTGAGATAAATCGTTTTTTTGTTGCTGAATCGTTGGTTTCATTTGGGCAATACCACCTTTCGTAGAGTGTTTTTCTCGCCATTTTATGGCAGAACATGACTCATCATAGCATTGGCGAAATGAGTCGTCAAAACTCATAGGTACTTATAAATAAATAGGTTCTTATCGTATGGGTACTTATTAGTACTTATTAGTACGAATGAGGATGAGTTGGTGAAGAGAGTCCAAAAATGGAGCTATGGTGGTAAAAGAACGGTGCGAGGACCGTATTTAAGATTTTGTGCGTGTTGTTTATAATTAGAAGAAGAGTCGATTACGGGAGAGGAGGGTGTAACGTGAAACAATCAGATATAATGCGTGTAGCGTTTCACTTATTTAGTGAGAAAGGGTATTCAGCTACGAGCGTTCAAGAAATTGTAGCGCTATGCAAAATTTCAAAAGCAACGTTTTATAAACACTTTTCTTCAAAGAAAGAACTTTTCTTTAAGCTACTAGACTATCGGCATTTTCTGTTTGATAGTGAAGAACACGCAATTGATGAGAGTACACTTGAGCCAAAAGAGAAACTCTTAAAGAAAACAAAACTATATATGCGGAGTTTGTTCGCAAACCGGAAAATCTATCACCTCATTCCATTTGTGATGGAACAAGAAGAGTTTCGTGAATTAGAAAAACCGATGCGAGAGTTTAAAATTAAATCGTACCATCGGTTAAAGCAGAATATAATGGGTGCTTATACAAAAGTGGAACCTGTACACATTTGGGATCTTGTCTTGCTGTATGATGCAGCAGTGAAAGAGTATGTAGAAGTCGGTTCGTATAACGAAAACGAACTTGATTTTGACCATGCTGCACAATCAATTGTTTATTACATGGATCTCCTTTTAAAGAAGGGTGAATTGGATGAGCCGCTGCTTTCTTCTAGGCTTATGGAAGAGTTTAATCAATATAAAGGCACAGTGCAAGGGGAATTCACTGCTGAAGCGGATACGGCTCGTTTCTTAAAACTATTAGCAGAACAAATTGAAGAAGTGCCCCTCGCAGAAACAGAGCGAGAAGCGCTGCGCGCCAATTTAGCGCTTTTAAAAGAAGAGATTGAACAAGAGGCCCCTCGGTGGGAATTAGTAATAGTCCTTTTACTAATATTTGAACAGCGGGATGAGTTTGCGATTACTGTATGTCAGATTAAAAAACATGTAGATGAGATATTTGGAAGGAAAGCAAGCAATTAAAGGTGAAGATGGGGGAGCTGGACTGAGAATGTCAAAACTTAATGTATACGAACTGCATGATCTCGTCGTGTAGTTTTTTGATTACAAGCTTCGTAATCGCATTTTTAATTCTAATAAGAAACAAGACTGTTTTATCTTATGTGAATCATTTCTATGTTGAGATGGAACTTTAATCTTTAATAGTGAGATCGTTTTAATCAACTTGTTAGTCGACTTTTAGCGTCCGATGGGGCTTATAAAGGGAGGGAATGATGGATCTTAATCAATTATACAAATTAATCGATAGCAGCAAGGTGGAATTGATCTGTCAAAATCACACACAAGAAAGAGTTGTTGAAGCTGTTCTTAATAATGATCCCGAAACAAGGTTGGCTCTAAATTTAATTGAATCTGGCTATGAATTAGTTGAGATACAGAGGAATTTAAGTTATAAACGAGCTGATTTTAATCGAGAAAGTAGTGCGATAGCTGCTCTTTATATACTAATTATGGGTACTTTTCTAAGCTTGGAAATAAACCAAGACGATCAGAAAAAGATTAGGGACTTAGCTCAAACACAAAGTCCATCTAATATCGACATTGTTAAAAATGAAATTGAACGATTTGTACGAGGGAAATATATTTCCTGTGATTCTCTGAAAAAAGGAGCAGTCAACTTAACTAAGGGGAACGATGGTTACAGCGTATTATATGTAAATGATATCGAAGAGAAAATCTTCATTACAAAGGGAAGGAGATTTCATTTTGGAATCGGTGTATTGTTTAACTACGGGTTGAAGCTGCAACAGTTTATGGAAACAATACTCCCACCCTTATTGACCATAGAACCATTTTCCAGGCAGGAAATTGAAACTTTTAAGAGGTTGTATTTAGGAAGGTAAAAGAAACCTTGCTCGATTGTTTGTACTTTTAATAATGAGTGGATAAGGTGAAGCGTGATGAAGGACTCAAAAGAAATCTTTTTAATTCAAGCAATAAACGTGATACAACAATTAGAAAAAACGTACACCAAAGCGGATCTAGAAAAGGGCGTACTAAACGTCATCTTGGATAGGTATCGTCACGCTGTTTGGATTGTAAAAGTGAACGGACAGCTTGAACACATCATGATAAAAGGAGGCACTCGCGCATATTTAGACCAGTTTAGTGATTACACCAATCCGCTCCTAGAAGAAATGTATTTAAGTGAAAAGTTACTAGAAGAACTTATCACGAAGAGTAAATGATTACGCGTGATTCTTAAATAGAACTAGACCAACTAGCAATGAGTAGAGTACAAACAATGTATACGCAATGCCAAACCAGTTGACCCACATATTCCCCATAAACGGAATACCATATGATTCATAGATCGGTTGCATAACAAAAATGGTAAAAGGAAAACCAATGAGTAGAAAAGCAAAAACTTCTAAAATCCGAATGATATCTTTTTTTAGCTGACTCACGCGATTTCTTCTCTCATAATGAATCTAGTGGCAAATTAATGCTTGTTATGTGCTTTATGATTTCCGCGTTTACTTGTTTAGGATTATCCAAGTTCGTAGCGTGATGAGCGTTTTTTATTTTAACTAAGCGCGAATGTTTGATCTTTTTGCTCAGATCCTCTTGCTGCCTTTCAATCATCGTATCATGGTCACCTTGTAGGAGTAAGGTTTGACAGTTTACTTTATGTAAGTGATCGCCGCTTTCCATTCTTGAGATCGCGTTCCACAGGCGAATCCATCGACTTAAGGAGATGGCACTGACGGCGTCTTTAATATAGTGCTCATTGTCAGCGTTAAACTTGGACAAGGTTTTTGCTTGCATGCGTGCCAACATGCTCATCGGAATAAACTTGCTTGAAAAGCGATTAATCGGGACAACGATCTTTTCAAATCGATTGTATGTATTCGTATATGGCGTACCGATTAAGATAAGAGACCGGGCTGTTTCTGGATAGCGAATCGCCGTTTGCAAGGAAATATGCCCACCCATTGAGAGACCGCAAAGATGAGCTTGTTTCACACCCAAGTGCGCTAATAATCCGACTAAATCGTCGCTGAAATCGTTCGAATCCACTTTTCCTTCAGGTAAGGATGATTGCCCATGGCCACGAACGTCCCAACAGATCGTTTTATAGGAATTGGATAACGCCTCAATTTGCGGCTGCCATTGTCTATGGTCCCATGAAGCACCGTGGGTAAAGACAATTGCTTCACCAGTTCCTTTCACTTCGTAAAACAAGTCAACATTGTTTATTCTTACTGTAGGCATGGCGATTCACCTCCTTGATCGATGCCTTTACCTTAACATAGAAACGATTATAAAAAATTTAAAAGAAAGTAGAACAAGATTGTTTGAAGTGATCCAGTAACAAGCCTCTGGCGAATGCCAGGACTCTGACCGAAGAAAGGCTCGCATACGTCGTCGCTAGAATCAGTCATATGTACATGAACCTTTTGTTCTATTGCATCTACGCTCCTAGTCTGATAAACGTTTTCTTCTCAGTCTGGGTCGGTTATCGACAAAGTCTATGTATCATGCTTGCTCAAACCGTTTTGAAAGTTTTTCCTTATGTTGAGCGAAAGCATCTTCCATTTCAATACCGTATTTATTGGCAATGACGGCGATATTTCCGAGCACATCTCCTAATTCCTCGCTTAATGCCTCTTTTTTTTGAAGATAAGTTCCTTGTTCTTCATCTGGTCGGTCTCGACCAATTTCTAATGCACGGATCGCACGGGCAACTTCTCCTGTCTCTTCGGATAAAAAACCAATTCGGATAAAGATGTTTAAATCGGACCATCCTCGTAGCTGATAATACTCCGCGACCCAACTTTGAAACTCTTTCGTTTTCATTTGAATTCACCTCTTGGATCAATATCTATTATTATTTAATTATATTAACACAATATATAGTGTTTTTGGGCGCTTTTGTTTTTGATTGTTCTACTGTTATGGGGCTTCTACATCCAAGTGGATTCGTCTCTTTTTTTTTGTTTACAATAAGACTTATAGTTGTTCGAGCGGTGCTCTTTCATTAAGATAGGGAGAAAAGAGGTGTCAGGGATGAAGCCGAAGATAAGAGATCTAGCAAAAGTGGCGGGGGTTTCATAAGAAGGAAAAGACGGTGATGATAACGAAGCATTATCTACACCTGCCTAAGGAGGAATCTCATTTGATTTCTACGATTAAACACCGAACAGCCCCTGCCCAGCTTCTCGCTTTAAAAGCGCTCGAACCACGCCTGCACCACAGTCACCCGAAGCGGGCTAAAGTCGAAAAAGATTTAATCAAACAAGAAGCCGGTTTTGCTGGTGAACGAAGCATCAACTACTATTTAACGTTTCTACCAAAGGAGGTGCATTATCGCATTTTTCATGACTTGCGTATAAGGGACCGACATGCTTTTCAAATGGACACACTGATGATCACTGAAAACTACATTGTTCTATTAGAAATAAAACATTACACTGGTTATGTTGAACTTGATCTGACCGGGCAACTCAATCGCTACCACTCCAATCAAAAAAAGACATTTCCAAATCCACTCGCACAAGTATCCCGCCAACAAACACAATTAGAAAATGTTCTCCATACCTACGGTTTCCCACCAATCCCTATTTATAGTTACGTCCTTTTTACTTCGCAAAACGTTACCCTCGATTTATCACAAACGCCGCTAGACTTAGAACGAATGATTCGATTAGAATCATTGCCGAAAACAATTGAGCAACTAAATCATCGCAATACCCATCCATTTTTAACGACGAAACAAATTCAAAAACTCTCAAGTGTTTTACTTAAATTGCATCAACCACAAGCGAGAAGTCCTTTAGCAACATACTCCCTTTCTCTCGACGACATCATTGATGGAGCGCTTTGTCCGCACTGTAAATACTCCCAGCTTACTCGAAACCACTACCAACATTATTGGAGATGTAACGAATGTGGCTATTTCGGTAAGGAAGACCACCTAAAAGCGTTACATGACTATGCACTACTAATTAAGAAAGAAATAACAAATACCGAGGCAAGACGTTTTCTTCTTATAGAATCCCGTGACAAGATGTATCGAATGTTGGTCGAGGCACTAGGTAAACCAAGCGGGAAGTACTATTCTTTGGAAACACTCCTCCATGAATAGCAAGGGCTCGCGGAGATTCGTTTTCGGAAGCTGAATCTACGAATTAAGGATGAAATCTCCACAACTGCGCTCGAATCTCCACCTTTGGGGTCATATCTCCACATTCATGAACAAATCTCCGCGTTGTAGTACCGAATCTCCACGTTGCGGATCAAATCTCCGCAGTTCAGAGCTGAAACTCCACACCAGGTAGCCAAATCTCCGCACAAAGTGCTAAAATCTCCGAATTAGGGATGAAATCTCCACAACTGCGTTCGAATCTCCGCCTTTGGGGTCATATCTCCACATTCATGATGAAATCTCCACAACTCCATTCAAATCTCCACATTCATGAACAAATCTCTGCGTTGTAGTACCGAATCTCCACGTTGCGGAACAAATCTCCGCGGTTCAGAGCTGAAACTCCACATCAGGTAGCCAAATCTCCGCACAAAGTGCTGAAATCTCCGCCTTTCTGATGAAATCTCCACAATCTTTAGAAGCGCAGCGTTACTCTTATCATGACTTGAATTGATTTCGTCATTCTAGTTAGCGGAAACGACGACATAGTGTATCTACGCGAATGTTATGCAGAATTCCCGTAATCTAAAAAGAGGCTTTCATCCGAAAGCCTCTTTTTTTAATGAGAATGAAGATAAAACCAAATTAAATTGGTGAATGTTTGTGCTTCCGTCTCGAGTTGCGTTTCTTTAAATGTATCTTGAAATGGTTTTAGTAGTGGAAGCAATACCGACTTTCGTAATCGCTTTTCTTTTAATTCGCTCATAATCGCTTCATATAAATCTTGTTGCTCTTCACTAAATCGCTCGTTGCGAAAGGTATCTGCATAAGCGAGTATGTCTTCAAAGGTAACTGTTTTCTTTTTTACTTGGGAACGGAATTCTTGAATGGCTTTATTATCGAGCAAAGGCGTCTTGTCTTCGCTCATTTTGGCAAGAATGAGTTCTAAATAGGAAAGAATGATATCGATGACATGTTTTAACTCATAGCTTGTATTTGTGTAGCGGTTTACGAATAACGTATGTTGAAGCATACCGGTAAACAGGACGACGCTTTCAAATGCATATGGCCTGAATTCTTCGCCCCTTACTTCGATTAACCGAGCGGTCAGCCATTCCATATCTTTTATGCGATGCTGAAGAACAAGTTTCTTTAAATCTGCTTCATTGGAATGGAGAATGGCTTCAAATAAGCGGTACAGTTTTCGTTCTTCTTGTAGACGGATAAGAATCGAGATCTGCTCAATGAAGATGGTTCGATCTTGTTTGTCCTTACCAATTTGAGCCGTGATCCGGAGTTGGTTTGCTTCTTCACGTAAATTTTCTAAGATTTCCGCGACGCAGTCATTTTTGGAGGAAAAGTGATTGTAAAAGGTTCCTTTTGAAATGTTTGCTCCGATTAAAATATCTTGGATTGATGTATGTTGAATCCCTTTTTCTTGGAAAAGAGTTAAGGCCGCGTCTGTAATCTGCTTTTTTCGTTCATTCATAATAGCCTCCTGCATGTCTCTTGTAGAGCAAGTATACGAATATCAGAACGAAAAACAAACACATTGTACTTCGAGTCTAAAATATTGACTAAATTAAACGATGAGTATACTATAGCTTAGTGTTCTAAACTTCATAATAAAAGGGTGAATGTGTGTGGAATCAAGCATACAAAAGAAGCTCCATATCTAATGATAGGGATCTTGTTTGTTGGTGCATTTGTAGCTTTTCTTAATAATTCTTTATTAAACGTGGCTTTACCAAGTATCATGGTTGATCTTGGTGTAGACAATTATTCAACGGTTCAATGGTTAGCAACAGGCTATATGCTTGTCAGTGGGGTACTCATACCTGCTTCCGCTTTCTTATTAACACGTTTTACAAATCGAAGTTATATATTACAGCGATGACGATTTTTACGATTGGGACGGCTGTTGCCGCGTTTGCGCCAAACTTTGCTCTCTTATTAACCGGACGCATGGTGCAAGCGGCAGGGGCATCGGTAATGGTCCATTGTTAATGAATGTAATGCTCATTAGTTTCCCGCGCGAAAAAAGGGGAACAGCAATGGGTGTCTTTGGGCTTGTCATGATTACGGCACCAGCGATTGGACCGACACTATCTGGTTATATTGTCCAGAATTACGATTGGCGTCTATTATTTGAAATGATTTTGCCACTCGCGGTGATTAGCTTAGTGCTTTCGATTTGGAAGCTCGACAATGTCATGCCGCAAAACAAGGAAGCGAAACTGGACTACTTATCTGTTGTGTTATCGAGTCTTGGTTTTGGTGGATTGTTGTACGGATTTAGTTCTGCGAGTGCAGATGGCTGGACCGATACGTGGGTATTAACAACACTCATTGTCGGATCCATTACGCTTGCGGCGTTTATTATGCGCCAATTAAAAATGGATGAACCGCTGCTTGATTTACGGGCTTATAAATACCCGATGTTTGCGCTCGCGTCCATCATTGCCGCGGTAAATGCCGTCGCAATGTTCTCGGGCATGATCTTAACACCGGCTTATGTTCAAAGTGTGCGAGGAATATCGCCACTGGACTCTGGCTTATTAATGCTACCTGGTGCGATCATTATGGGATTAATGTCTCCAGTGACGGGACGATTATTTGATAAATTTGGCCCGCGTATTATTTCAATAACCGGTCTTGTCATTACAGCTGTATCGACTTATATGCTGGCAAACTTGCAGCTCGATACGCCGTATATGACGATTGTCGTCATTTACAGCTTGCGCATGCTTGGTATGGCGCTTGTGATGATGCCGATTATGACAAATGGACTCAATCAATTGCCAACACGATTGAATCCACACGGAACAGCGATTAATAATACCGCGCAACAAGTATCAGGTTCAATTGGAACCGCGATCCTTGTCACGATCATGAACAGTGTCGCAAGTACAGAGGCAGGAAACATCCTCGCCGGCACCGATCCAGCGTCGATGACCGAAGCGGCATCCGCTGCTGTCATGCAACAATCATTGCTTGCTGGTATTCAATATGCGTTCTACGTTTCGCTTGCCATGAACATCATTGCTCTCGTCTTAGCATTCTTTGTAAAACGAGTCGACACAAGTATGGAAGCTGTACGGAAGATCGAACAGGAATAACGAAAGGTTTAACGTGCACTCTTATTGCTAGACGATAAGGGTGTTTTTTTACGCCTCATAAAAAAACGATGAATTGGATACAGTAAACGTATCCAGTAGATTCGCTCAGAAAGGGGCAAGTGAAAGTGAGTTCATTTTCAGAAAAAGTTGTGCTTATCACAGGCGGCGCAGGAGGAATTGGCATCGCCACAGCAAAAGCCTTTGCAGACGAGGGAGCGAAAGTAGCGCTCGTTGATTTAAAGGAAGATGCATTAAAAGAAGCCGCCTCGAAAGCTGGTCTAGATAACGCCTTGCTTCTTAGTGGCAATGTCACAAAAGAAGAAGACGTCGAACGCTATGTGAATGAAACAATTAATGCATATGGCCAAATCGATGTTTTTGTGAACAACGCTGGTATAAACGGCGATTTCAAAAACATCACCGAGCAAACGGTTGAGAATGTCCAGAATGTCTTAAATGTAAACGTCATTGGCGTCTTTCTCGGTTTAAAATATGTTATGAAAACGATGATTGAGAAAAAATCAGGCGTCATCATTAACCTTGCCTCGAATGGTGGTCTCCTTGGCGCACCAGGAATGAGCGCATACGTCGCATCAAAACATGCCGTTATCGCCTTCAACAAAACGGCTGCCCTCGAAGGTGCCGAGTACAACATTCGCTCAGTTGCGGTCTGTCCATCAGGCGTCGACACACAAATGATGCGCTCGATCGAAACAAATAGCATGCCAGGAAACGAAGGCGACGCTAAAAAAGCGTTCGAAGCATCTGTACCATTAAACCGCTACGCAACAGCAACAGAAATTGCTGATCTGATCGCTTTTCTCGCATCGGATAAAGCTTCCTTTATATCCGGATCGTATCATCGCATTGACGGTGGACAAGCGGCGACGTCGGTGTAAAAAGAATTAACGCAAAAAGGACGACACAAACGTGTGTCGTCCTTTTTTCTTTACA
>BAXC01000046.1 GCA_001310375.1 Bacillus sp. JCM 19041
GTTATCAACGCATCCACACTTCCGAAACGCATTCAATCCATTGCTGTGTTCTCAAACGAACGGGAAGGTCAAGTGTATGTGCAACGAGGTGGTGCAATTGCGCTTGGTGTTGGTTTGATTGTGTTGTTTGTTGGAGCGATTTATGGCGCCATTGTGTTTGCTTTAGTCGCTGGAGGAATTGTCTTTGGCGCGATGTTTGAAACCTTTGATGCAATAGTGGATGACGTGTTATTCGGCTATGAACAAGAGTGGGAAGACGATGGTTCAGACTTGTTTCATGCTGTTATCAATGATGATACGGAGGAAGTTAGACAGCTTTTAGCAACAAATGAATTTGATGTGAATGAAACCGATTATGTGGGTGATTCATTGCTCTATAACGCAGTATCTAATATAAATTATGAACTAGCAGAGGTGCTTCTGGAAGAAGGAGCAGACCTAATGATTATTTTGATGATGAGAGCCCACTTGTCAGGTCACTTTACAATGCCGATTATGAAACTGCGCTCCTTTTACTGGAATATGATGCAGATCCGGCGTACACGGATAGCTTTGGCGACAGTGCGTTTGAGATGATGAGCGTAGACAGCGAAGAGGAATTAATTGCTGAACTAGAGTTGCATTTACAGTAAGTGGTAAGAAATAAAGGTTTTATACGGCTAAGCCGTACAACACTTATTTCGTTTTACTGGTGAATCGGTAAATAAATCGCAACTGTTTCCCCTCCAACAACGTAGTGACAATCCTTAACCAACTTCTTGCATTTAAGAAATTAATTAAGGATTATCCAAATGCACCTCTTATGAACAACCGATGGTACTAGGATATGTAGCTGATTCGTCGTATTTCTCGTGTAGCGTTGTTTGCACTCCTGCCATGAGGGGCGGTCATTCGTTTCCAAACGAATATACTGCAGTTCATCTGCCAGCTTCCGTGAAACTTTCATTGCTTCTAAATGGGCGCCATGGTTGCGGAATTGTTTCATTGCATCGATGTTTTCCCAGCCAGTCATTGTCCAAAAGGTGAGCAGGCCTTCTTTACGATATGAACTGAAACGTACACCTTTTATTTTCTTTAATTGCCAGATTGATTTTAATGTGTGTAGCGTAAATAGAGGCAAGGCACGTATGCCTTTTAAATGCAAGCGTGTGACGACGATAACCATTTATGTTCCTCCTACTGTATCTTTACTAGCTTGATGAACCTTTTAATTTGTCCTTATTATCTAATCTTTTGATTTTCATTAAACAGAGGGTCGCAATAAGGAAGAAAAGAGGGAAAATCAACATGGATATCCGTGGAGGATGACTTCCGAAAAAGGGAATCCATGAATCAAGTCCGAGTATGAATGCGATAGGAAAAGATAGAGTCATAATTGTAAGGTAAGTTTCTTTTACTTTTTACTTCTCCTATTTATTTACTGAAGTAGAAATAAAGATGGATATAGCGTAAATAAAGGTGTCCTAACTATGGAGGCATCTCTTCATTTTATTGTGCTCTATCTACTTTATTCGACTTTTAATGTAAAAATCCTTTATCAGGAAAAAATCCAATAAATGGTGTGCGGAGGAAAGTGGATATTTGAGAAGGAAATGTGGTAATTGAATAGAGAATGCGATGATTTAATTGGGAGAGTGGAAGTTTCATACGCAAATCGGAGATTCATGAGCCAATTGCGGAAATTGACAACGCTGAAACTCGATGCTTAAGTCGGTCTGCGACTTTGTTGATAACCTTGGACTAATGAGTGTACTAGTCCTTTTTTGGGTGGTCCTGATATGATAAGAGGAGAAAGTGTGAGTATATGAAAGGGGGGGAACGTCGTCGCATACTATGCCGTTTTTTTTACCAATGAAAGACGAAGAGAAGAGCAGGGTATTTAGAGAAGATCATTTGCAATTTTTAGCAGCGTTGCGGAAATCAGGCGATATCGCATTTAACGGCCGATTTCTCGATGGCACAGGTGGATTGGTCATTTATAAAGCGGATTCGTATGAAAAGGTATTGGAGATGGTGAAAAAGGATCCGTACGTGCAAACTGGTGCGAGAAGTTATGAGGTCCATGAATGGGAGCTTGTTGTAGGGGAAGGTGTCACGTGAGAACGTAGACAAAATACCTCAGAGATTTTATCTCAGAGGTATTTTGTTGGCGATGCTGACGTCTTACATGTCGCCCGCGGAGAGCGCAGTGTATGCCGGGAGCGAGGATCAAGGGCAAACGCATCGTCTATTTACTCAGCAGTAAAAAAAGCTTGACGATGGTTTCATTGTGACGGGACTTTGTCGACAAGCTGAACGCTGACATTCGTCATTAAACGGTCGCTCTGTTTGTTCACAATCTCAAATTCTCGCTTTGCATTATTCGATTGCTTTTCCTTGTTTATAGTATAAGGAAGGCGAAAGGATAACAAAAAAGATATGTATATTGGTATAACCACACTCTTCAAGCAAGTGGTTGAGGTCATGGGCAATCGCATCGTGGATGGATTGATCTCTTTGAAACATAAGAATTTCGACAGTTAAAGGACAATTGGCGATCTCTTCGCTCTGAATCCTTTCAATTTTAACTTTCCTTTTTGGAATGTTTACGATTGATGAGAATGCATCAATGATTGCTGGTGCTAGTTGTTGCAATTCTTGTTTTGGAAAACCGGAAAAGCGTAAATACGGCACGTTATCCCTTCATTCTGTTGAATTCATTTACATATTCATTTTAATAGGGAGACACAAGAATTGCAATTGAAGAGCAATAAAGTGATGAAACAAAGTGGAATTATTGCAAAGGAAGCCGATCAACTATATAAAAAAATATACGTAAAGTCGAAAAATAAGTCATCCGTTTTTTGATAGAAATAGTATACTAAATAAAACACTTCTAAGAGATGACAGAACGACTTAAAGAAATGGATCTTTTCCATTTGCTACATATTGCTGCAAACATTAATGGTGAAGGGAATCGGAACATGACATTCTATGAGTATTTGAAAACGAAAACATGGGATTTGGTAGAGCAATGGTATGATACGGTTGATAAAACAAAAGGCGATATTTACAGCACAAAGGACCCAGAGCGGATTGCACGTTTAAAAGAACAGAACTATGGTTTTCACTTGAACTTTTGTGAAATCTTTCAAGATGAACAAATGATTCATAGTGAACAGTTTAACAAATGGATTAATGAGGTATCACATGATTCGGCGCATCAAAGTGAAGATATCGATGTCATTATGGAACAATTTTTTGTGATTGAAGAATTTTATCTTGAATTGGTTTTATCTTATAGCAAAACGAAAGAGCTTTCTCCAGAAGAGGTAAGTAGATTAAATATTCTTGTTGTTAAGGGATTTAACGAAATTGTATTGAAGTTTACATCTAGTCATTTGGAACAAAGCAAAAATACGTTGGAGTCACATCAGAAATTAGTTGCTGAATTAAGTTCTCCGGTCATCGACTTAAGTAATCGCGTAAGTTTACTTCCTTTAGTCGGAGACATCGATACCTATCGAGCCAAAGTGATTTTTGATGAGACACTTAATAAGTGCAGTACGTCTGGCGTGCAAGAATTAATCATTGATTTATCCGGTGTTGTCATTATTGATACAATGGTTGCCAACCAAATCTTTCAAGTGATGGATGGACTAAAATTAATTGGCACCAAGACCTATTTAGTTGGAATCCGCCCAGAAGTAGCGCAAACAGCCGTTCAATTGGGAATTAATTTTACGTCTGTTTCTATTTATCCTTCATTGCAAGTTGCGATTCAAAAAATTGGCTTACAGGAAGTAATTTAAAATCTTTTGATAACGTAGTAGAATTTATCAATTAGAAACAAATAAAGGAACAAGTTTACAGCTTTTTTTCGCAATGCAGTGGTTGCTTAAATGCAAGAAAATCTGAACTTGAGTAACAGAGCGCGATTCTTCCATAAAAAGGATCTGTGCTTTTGGTATGTCGCTTAATAGATTTGAATGAGCCATAGAGTAAGGGGGGAATCCATTTGTTTGAAACAGCACGATGCTCGATTAAGCGTTTTTCAAGAAACGATCAGTCTGATGTGGAAGCGTTGTATGTGAATGAGCAAGTACGGCAATTTCTTGGGGGACCGCGTCAGGTCGATTTAACTAAAGAAAGAGATGAAATGCTTGCTTCACCAGCTCATTCGAATCATTGGGTTGTCCGAGAAAAACAGACAAATGACTTTATCGGTTTGGTTACCCTTGACCCTCATCATAATGGTGTTGACCTTGAACTATCGTATCAATTATTACCCGAATGGTGGGGAAATGGATACGCAACCGAAGTTCTTAAGACGATCATTCATTATGCTTTTAATAACTTGAATCTACCTAAAGTAATGGCGGAAACGCAAATAGCAAACAAGGCTTCATGTGCTCTTCTAGAAAAAGTAGGGATGAGATTCGAGCAAACGATTAACCGATTTGGAGCTGAACAAGCGATTTATTCCATTCGTTCAACTTGATGGTGGTATAGGAGTTAATTGAATCCCCCCTTTGTCACACTCTATAATGGATGGGGATCATACATCGAAGAGAATACACATTGGAGGATACCTATGATTGTCTATAGAGAAGCAAAGGCAGATGAATTAAATACAGTTGCTCATTTACTCGCGGAATCGTTTCGAGACTATCCTTTTTTTGATTTATTTATGAGCAGTCAGAAGAAAGAGCAACTCTTCACAGACATTCATGCTTTAAATACAAAATCCTATTTTAAAAAACATGTCGTTCTTGTTGCGATCCGAGAAGAAACGATTGTCGCAGCTGCCTTGCTTAAACATCGTGATAAAGCAGACGTTGGACTATTTGGTTACGTAGCTGCGGGTGGCTTATCCGTTGCCCTTAAAGGAGGACCTGCATTTTTGCGTGATTTCCTTTCTGTTGCAAGTGAAGCGAAAGAGGCGATTGAGAAGTTAGAAAAACCCGTTTGGTATTTAGAATCCCTTGTCGTTGATTCGTCGCAGCAGGGTCAGAGGTTAGGCAGTAAGCTTTTAAATGATGGAATCATTCCGTATATCGAAAAAAATGATGGCGGCACGTTGACACTCATTACAAATACAGAAATCAATCGTACTTTCTATACGAAAAACGGCTTTGAGGAAATAAGTACAAAAACAATTAAACGGAATGGCCACTCTGTGAACAACTGGAGCTTTAAGAAAGAAATTTAACAAAAAAGCAGCCAAGAACCTTTCGGTCCATGGGCTGCTTTTCGTTAGCTTAAATTAACTGCTTTTCTGCTTCTTTCGTATACAAAACCGCTTCGTCAAGCTTTCCATTACGTAGTTTGTCAGCCCATGCTGGGTCTGCAAGCAACGCGCGGCCAACGGCAACATAATCAAACTCACCAGCCTTGATTTTCTCATCAACAAGGCGAAGATTGTCTTCAATTGATTGTTCGCCATTGCTTTTCTTGCTTAGAAAGGCATGGTCAATGCCGAGTGAGCTACGGCAATCGTAGGTTTGCCCGTTAATTTCTTTGTCCATCCTGCCAAATTGAGAGGCTCTTCTCCTTCAAATTCAGCTTCCCAAATACGTCGTGTTGAGCAATGGAACACATCAACTCCTGCGTCAACAAGTGGCGTAAGTAGTTGTTTTAATTCATCTGGAGTGTGGGCAAGCTTAGCGCCATACGCTCCACCTTTCCATTGTGAAAAACGGAAGACAATGGGGAAGTCTGGGCTAGTCGCTTCGCGGCACGCTTTAATGACATCAACTGCGAATTTCGTTCGACCTTGTAAATCACCACCATACTCATCCGTACGTTTATTTGTATTCTCCCAAAGAAACTGGTCGATCAGATAGCCATGGGCACCATGAAGTTCTATTCCGTCAAAGCCAATCCGTTCAGCATTTGCTGCTGCGTCGGCATATGCTTGAATCATTTCTTTAATCTCTTCTTTTGTTAGAGCTTTAGCCGACTCGCTTCCATCTATACCAAGCCCAGACGGACTAACAGGAGGAGAATCAACATTCGGCCCTTCGCCTTGTTTTCTCGCTGAGCCAACATGCCATAACTGGGGAATGATTTTGCCGCCAGCATCATGTACTTCGGCAACAACGTTCGCCCAGCCTGCTAATGCATCCTCGCCATGAAATCGTGGAATATTTGGATGGCTGACAGCTGCAGGATGGTTGATTGCTGTTCCTTCCGTTACGATCAGTCCAACACCATGCTCTGCGCGTCTACGGTAGTAAGCTGCCACATCTTTACCAGGAACACCTGCTGGAGAAAACACTCTTGTCATTGGAGCCATGACAATGCGACTTGCTACTGCACCTTTTCCAAAAGGATGTGACTCAAATAAGCTTTCTGCGATCTTTTGATTGTTCATAAGACTCCTCCTCATCATCTGTGGTACTTCCATATGATTACATTCATTAGTTTACAGCGCAAAATTGGAAAGATAAAATGATACGGCTTATGAATGGTGTTGGCTCGTTTCACTAAAAAGGATGAAGCAATTGGGGTGAGGGTTTTTTGGGAAGTTTTGTGATAGGTTTCAATTGATAAACATAAGAAGTAGGAAATGGGTTTCTATGAATGCTATAACACACTCGCTCGTTATATTGGTCAATTACAAAAAAGGAAAAGGTGACAGGTGTTTTCATGACCAATTGGCAACTTTATTCAATTACCGGGCAGGTTAGTGTACGAAGTGTGTGGAATAGATGAAACGGATAATAAAAATGATTCATGTTTAAATAAGGAGGGGTTTGTGTGAAGGTTACATTGAATAATGGAGAAACAATTTTTTATCAAAAAAAGGTGATGGAAAAAACGTTCTTGTGTTACTTCATGGAAATTTAGCATCTTCAGATCAATGGGATTTATTAATGGAGCATATACCATCAGATTATACAATTTATGCACCCGATTTGCGCGGTTACGGAAAATCCACTTATAATAATCCGATTACATCATTTAATGATTTTGCTAGAGATATCAAGCTCTTCTGTGATGAGTTAAAACTGAAATCTGTTCATTTAATTGGTTGGTCAAACGGTGGAGGAGTTGCGATGCAATTTGCTGCAAATTATCCTACCCAAGTTAAGAAATTAATTTTACTTGCTTCAATCTCGACCCGTGGATTTCCTGCTTTTAATGCTGAAGGCGATAGAATGAAAAGGGTAGAGGAATTTACATCTGATCCTATGATTAATAGAATGTTAGATGCTCAAGTAAAAGGAGAAAGATCATTTTTTGGGGAAGCAATGAATCAATTGGTTTATCCAAGGAATAAACCTGAGAAAGTAAGGTTTGAGAAGTATATAGAAGGGGCAATGAATCAAAGGAATTTAATTGATGTAGCTGATGCAGCGAATCGATTTAATATAAGTGCTGTTTCAAATGGGGTAAGTAAAGGTAACAGGGATATAAAAAAGATTATTGCCCCAATTCTTGTATTATCCGGAAAACATGATCTTATGGTTCCAGAAACGATGAATTTAGAACTTATCAATGATATGAAGGCGCATCATATTCATTTTGATTATAAAGTATTAAATACGGGCCACTCCCCTTTAGTAGACGATATTAATGGTGTAATAAAAGAAATAAGTCAATTTCTAATGTGAGTTAACTTCCTGGTGTTTATTATGTCCATAATAAAGGTATTGCAACTATAACACTAAGGGAAGCCATTCAATGATGTAGATGCGAAAATGCAATATAAATTTAGAAAAATGAATTAATTTATATAATTTGTGTTACTATTTAGTAAAAAGCGAGGGAGTTTATATGACGACGAGAAGTGAAAAAGAAACACTATTGTTGAATAGCGACATACAATTTAATTCATTGCTTGAAGTAGTTGAATCTGTACCTAGCAGAAAAAGAAGCATGTCCATTACAACACAAGAAAGAGATAAGAATTTCCGTGATGTATTCATGCATTTGTATGAATGGCATTCAATGCTTGAGAGGTGGTATAGAGAAGGTATGGATGGAGATATGCCTTTTATGCCAGCACCAGGTTATAAATGGAGAAATATCAAACTACTTAATTTGCAAATTTGGGAAAACTATCAAGATGTAACATTAAATCAAGCTATAAGAAAATTAAAGTTAAGCCATGAAAGACTAATGGACCTAATTAAATTACATACCAATGAAGAAATCATAACAAAAAAATACTATAAGTGGACAAAAACAAGTAATTTATACAGCTATTTTGCAGCAAACACTTCCAGTCATTACATTTGGGCGATAAAACAATGTGAAGTTATTACAAGTTCTATAAAAGAAAAAGAAACGAATAAGCTCGTGAAATAAAGCGAAAACAGATTAGTCAACCCAAAGGTTGGCGCATTATAATGGTTTTTAGCCCATACAAATAGCCCTTATTTAAGTTCCTACGCTCTTGAGAAGCAACATCAAAGTAACCAGCCCGATGACGAACATTGCTGTGCTAGATCTACAGTGACTACTAAAAATATTGCTTCATATATTGACAAGGCAAACACCCCCCTTCTTAACAAGGAGTGTCGCCGCCCTTTGAGCCGTCTGTTTGTACTTATTCAGTATATCACAATCTATTAGCTTATCTATTTTACCTACTAGTCGCCCATATTTCAGTAGGTAGAAAACGTATCTATAACTAATCAAGATACAAATCGAAAATCAAGGTCGCCACAGCATAGGAATTCGTTGGAGATTCATAGGAAGACAGATGTATTCAGAAAAACGATAAGTCCATTTGTACTTACAACGAAGCAAAATATACATGTACTTCTTTTCCCCATTTTTCAATCGTCTTTTCAATACTCATACCAATTCGCTCAGCAACTTTTATGGAGGGGAGATTATTCACATCAGGTAAAGAAATGATCTTATTTAATTTCATTTGTTCAAATCCATAATTTTTACATGCTAATGCCGCTTCGGTCGCGTATCCATTCCCCCAAACACTCCTAACAAAAAGATAACCGATTTCCATTTCTATTTTGCCATCGATCTCTTGGGGGACAATACCACATTGACCAAGAAAAGCGCCTGTCATCTTATCTTCAACGATCCAAAGCCCAACCCCATATTGATTATAATTAGCTAATGTCCAGTCAATCCAATCCATTGTTTGCTTTTCGTCTTTTGTAGATGGGTAATATTTCATCGCCTCTGGGTCAGAGAATATGTTTAACAAATGTCCGACATCGCTTTTATTCATCTCTCTTAATGTCAACCTCTCCGTACTTATGACGAAAAAACTCATTTCAGCATTCCTCCTTATAGTTGTCTTCAATTTAATCTACTTTCTTTTGTAACAGTATCCTATCACGAGAAGGGGGTTAAGTCGTACGTAATTACTCGTGTAATAAAAATATTTTCATTTTTTTGAAAACAAAACACCCTCTTCAAACGTATAAGAGGGGAGGAGGCGTTAATATGAAGATAAAAACGTATGAAAAATTTGCAGAATCACTAGTTAGTACGCATCAAACCCCAGGTGCAATCGTTGCTTTAACAAACGGGTATGAACAAGGATTTGGTTACAGGGATCGAGAAAACCAGCTACCAGTCACGACTGATACGGTTTTTGGGATTGGTAGTATTACAAAAGTAATGACGTGCATCGCCATACTTCAATTACAAGAAGCAGGCAAATTGTCTATTGATGACCTGGTTCAAACATACGTACCAGAGCTAACCTTCACTGGAAGTAGGAAATCACGATCCATCATTTAATGACTCATACGTCAGGCATGCCACCGCTGAATACACTTTTTTATGCCAATAAGAAATCCATGGAACAAGATGGTTCATTTGAGCTGCAAATCAAATTAGGTGTTCCGTTGGACCGAGAGCAAGAAAGCATCGATCTTACGAAGACTTCATTAATTACTTAAATACAATTGATTTCGACATGCTTGATCAAGGGGGACAGTCATTTAGTTATTCAAATGATGGCTATGCGTTGCTTGGAATTGTGATTGAACGAGTGAGCGGATTGACGTATGAGCAGTATATGGACTCGCACATCTTTCAACCACTTGGAATGAAATCCAGTTTCTTTGATCCTCCAAGCTCGATGAGCGGGCGGCTCGTTTATATGGGATCGATGTAACTGCTGAAACTCCAACAGTTGACTATACGCCAGATTGGTGGGACGCACCAGCGATGTGGGCAGCTGGATACGTGAAATCAACAGCGGCAGATATGCTTCGTTTTGGTGATGTGTTCCTTAATGATGGTGGTGGAATCATTCGTCCAGAGAGCGTACGCGAATTAACTGCTCATCAGATCAAAATTCAGCCTGGTATCTATTATGGATATGGGGTTATCATTCAACCAGACTTTTTTGGCACAACATTGATTGAGCACGGCGGAAGTATAAAAGGTGTTGCGGCTCAATTTTCCGTGTTGCCAGATCAAAACGTCGCTGGTGTCTGTTTAACAAACATGGCAGGCGCTCCATCTGAAGCATTGTTGAAAGGCGCACTGCAAAGCGAATTAAACATCGACCTTGAGCAAAAAGCGATTCAATATGAAGATTACGAGTTAACTGCATTGGACCGAGAAAAGATGACTGGTGTGTATAAGTCGAATGAAGGACACATCGTAACGGTTTATGAAAAAGAAGAAGAAATGTATGTGGAAATGCAAGGTGCGGACATTCCTGCTCGAGCTGTTGGGAAGCAATCGCTCACGATTCCAATGCACGGAACCGATTACCTTATGCAATTTAAACAGGACCGTCTCCACTTTGCTTTCAGGCAGTTGCTGAGAGTAGAGGAAGAGAACAACTCTTTTTGATGAATCTGAACGTTACGTTTACCTCCTCTAATTTACGGTTAATGGTAAAGAAGATAACCATTTTCTGTAGTTTAGGAGGTTCTTTAATGGATGCAACGCCAAAATCGATTTCAACGAAAATAGACTTTTGGTGGCGGATCGAAGTGATTTTATGGATTCCTTTTTTCTTAGTTATCATTCTTTGTTTTGTACTCTGGGTTAATTATGGGACTATGCAAGAGGTGGTGAGAATTTATGTTGTTGCAGTTGTTGCAATGCGAGTCTTCTTCTTACTTGCATTGATTCCGAAAACAATAAAATGTCATTACTTAGGTTTAAGAAGAAAATATGTTTATGGAGCGTTCGCATTGTTCGTGGCTGTAGATACAATAAGAGGGGTGAGGACACTTCTGTCCTTTTATTAAATAGAGCCTAGCTTGGTTTACAGAATAAGGAACGGGATAGGGAAATATCATTAGGAATGTGGAGATTTGATTGGAGAGTCGGAGATTGCATTAGTGAATGGGGAAATTGGATGCGTAATGTGGAGATTGAAGCCCCGGTTGCGGAGTTATAAGCACCACGTGTGGAGATTTGAGCATTATGTGCGGAGATTCGATGTGGAAGTCGGAGATACGAGCATGCATTGCGGAGATTCGATGTGGAAGTCGGAGATACGAGCATGCATCGAATGTGGAGACTCTCTTTCGCACTGCGTGTGATGATCGAGAAACGTTTCATCCCGTACATAGAGGATCAAAAACAAGAAACCTGGCTCCCAATAGGAAGCCAGGTCATTTCATTAGTTTGCTTGTTGAAATTCAGGGTCGTCAAATTTGTGTGCAACCCAACCTTCTGGGTCAATAAACAAGCGGACCGCTACCACCTGGCGTTCATCTGATAAGGTGAAGAAATGAGGAATGTTTACTGGAACTGAAATCACATCACCTGGCGCGAGGTTCACATCAAAATAGCCTGTGTCTTCGCCTTTTATGACGAATGTGCCAGAGCCGGCAGTAATAGCGCGAACTTCGTCTTCTGTGTGTGTATGAACTTGCTCAAATTTTTTCAGGAGCGTATCCAAATCAGGTGTGTTTTCATTTAGTGCGATCACGTCCCAGTTTTTGTAGCCACGACGTTCAGCTAGGGAGCGAATTTCCTCATCAAATGTAGAAAGGACTTGCGCTTTGCCTTCATCTGTAAGCTGGCATTCATTTTGTAGACTTTCTGGAAGTTTTTTTGGATTCCAGTATTCATAAAGAACTTCTTGGCTTTCTAGAAACTGTCTTACTTCTTTCTCTCCACGAATGACCTCTCCAGTATTGCGAATTTCAATTACAGCCATAATCAATCATCCTCCTCAAATAGTAAGTTGCTTTAGTTGCAAGTGATAATGAAACAAAAATTCAAATGCTTCCAAGTGTTTTTTTTGCCTCAAAACCATTGCGTCCCCAGACGGTGATCCCGTGATTTCGAATTAATACACCGTGAACACCTGGTTGTATTTGTTTTGCCACGGCATCCGCAAGGCGCGGTAAATCGGCATGATTCTTTACGATTGGGACGGTTATCGAGCCGTCTTCTTCCCAGATGTTAAAAGCTTTAATTAATTCTTGATTCTTAAAGGTAATGGAGCCTTCGTCTCCGTATAGCTCTGAAATCACATTGTTATGAATCGTATGAACGTGAAGAGAACAACCCGCGTTTGTCTGCTCATAGATTCGCTGATGGAGAATCGTTTCTGCTGATGGTTTTAAGCTTGTCTCTTCGACGGCTTGACTGTTTTCATTGACGAGTAGAAAATCGTCGGGTGTGCGTTTGCGTTTGTCACGACCACTTGCAGTCACAAGAAAGCGGAGCGGGTCGTCACTCACTTTAATCGAAAGATTGCCACTTGTGCCTGGAAACCAGTCACGCGCTGCTAATTCATCTTTAATATCAGCTAGTTCATTCCATAACAGTTCCTGTTTTTCTTGCAAAAGAGTCAACGTATACTCACCCCCTTATTGGAATCAACTTTTTCAATGACTTCACGGAAATCAGAGAAATAGGAATGGGTTAAACCAAGTTCACGGCATTTATCTAATAAAAATTCATCGCATGCAAACACTTCATCTGCTATTTTTGCTGCTTGTAGATCTGTTATTGAATCGCCAATGACAATTTTGTAGTATTCTTCATCTGGATACTGCCTGAGAATAGATGGCTTGCAGCAACCGCATTCGTTGGAACAGTGTTGGTCACAGCTGTGTGGCCATGTGATCGTAATCGTACTGCCATTGAAATCACTGCCATTGCAATACAAATCGTCCAGAAGGCTATAAGGCTTAAGAAGCGGTTGAACAAAAAAATCAATGCCGCCACTGACAATCTTTAACGGGATCTGTTTTTCGCGAACATAGGCCAAAAAGGAAGAGAAACCTGCTCGTATTTCCGCTTGCGTTAACACAAAGTCGATGATCTCTTGTTTGCGCTCAACCGGTATTAGGCGAAAGAGCTGACCAACACCAGAGCGAATTGAGATCCGCTCCGCTAAAATATCGTCTTTAATCGATTCCCATCCTGGTGGTGCAAACTGCTTCATAATGGCAATGATATTATCTTTTGTTGTGATCGTGCCATCAAAGTCACAAAAGATGATTGGCCTTTTTATCGCGAACGATGTCATGCCGGACTTCCCCATAAGTTAATCGCTTCACTGAGCTCTTTGGAGTGGACTGCTGCCTCTGTTAATGATTGGTTTGCGAGCACACCTGCGATCGCATCCCGAAAGCTTTTGCTCCAGCACGGGCACCACCTGGATGGCCGTGAATACCGCCGCCGGCATTAATGACAGAGTTAATGCCAAAATCATTGATTAATAATGGAGTTAGGCCGGGGTGAATACCAGCCGAAGGGACTGGAAACGCCTTGTATAATGCGCGAGTCTCTGTTAAAGCTTGGGCAATTTCTGTTGTTTCGGACTTGGCTAATGCCACACTTCCGTATGGAGATGGGAATAAGACGAGATCCGCACCTGCTAAGCGCAGCAATTTTCCGAGTAACACTTTGTTTGAAATGCCATAAAAAGGTGAAGGTGTTAACGCACCGGAAACAGCAGGGTGTGCCATGATCGGAACATGAATATCAGGATCTTCTGCCAATGCTTGCAAGACATCAAGCCCATAAGCAAAGACGTTAAACAACAACGCGTTTGCGCCAAGCAGGACAGCTTGCTTAGCTTTCTCCTTTAATTCAAAGGTACGACCGGTTAAGTTGACAGCGTACAGCTTTTGTTCACCCGTTTGTTCATAAACCTCTTTAATGATCTCTGAACCCGCTCGAACACGATCTGCAAAGGGAGTTAACGGGTTCTCAAATAAAATCTCGTCATCTTTCACAAGATCAACGCCACCGAGTAGCTGGTCTTTTAGCTGCTTCTTAAACTCTGACAGGTCCTTGCCGATCATCCCTTTAAAGATGCTCATCACAAGCGGTCGGTCATAGACATTCAATTGATTGCGAATGCCATCAATGCCAAATTGTGGACCAGGAAAGGCGGCTTCCAGTTCGCGATCCAATTCGATATCGACGAGTTTAATCTCGCCATCTAAGGACAGTTTTCCGAATATCGTTGTTAAAATAGCAGGGAGGTCGGCAGAGAAATTAGCGGCAGGATAAGCGATCTTAATTAGCCCTGTCGTCCGTTCCTCCGTGAAGGCACGATTTGTTTGTTCGGTTGCTTGCTCTTCCAGCACCTCGACAACTTCTCCTTTATGTTTCTCAAGCTGTTGTTTCTCGAGTGACGGCAGATGCGTCCATGAACCAATCGTTAAACCAAGGGCAATTGACTCTGCCTTTTTATGCAGATCCTTTTTCGGATCAAATACGCGATACGTTGCTGTAACGATACTCATTTTTGAATAGCCTCCTAAAATGTGTAACAAAAAAGTCCTCTTCGTAGTGAAGAGGACAGTGGACTCGTTTTATGTCCTCTTATCTACCAAGGATAACCTTGTGAGAATTAGCACCTTGAATGGCGGTTTAAGCCAAAACAGGTTGCCGGGTTTCATTGGGATCGTCCCTCCACCAGCTCTTCATAAGAGTGAAAATTGATTAAGTTGATAAATCTTATAATGGATTATGACAGTGTGATTCTATTCTGTCAATTAGAAAAATTTTTTTATCTGAATCTATTGACAACAGATTTAAACACTCGTATTATTTAAACCAATTACTCTGATTGGAAATAAAAGAATTTGAGTAAACACAACTTCATTATGAACTCTTATCGAGAGCTGGCTGAGGGAATTGGCCCTGTGAAGCCCGGCAACCGACCTAATCATCATTTGCATGCTTTATGATGAGAACCTTTAAGGTATGAAGGCACGGTGCTACATCCAACAGACTCTACTTGGGTCTGAAAGATAAGAGGTAGGATCACAGCATTCCGCCTCTTTCTTAAACTGAAAGAGGCTTTTTTATATTTTTTAATAGATGGAGAGATGAGACATGAGAAAAGCATTTGGGGTCAAAAACAATCGGAATTTCTGCAGCTTGCGTTCTACTTCTTGCCGCTTGTGGGGATGGAGATTCAACGGAAGTTCAAGCAGACATAGATTTGGATGGTGTGCCAGAGAGATTCGCTCAAGGAGAAGGCGCAAAGATTAAAGTGATCCGTAAAATAGGAGGAGATGATCATACGGCACAATACTTAGCGGGAGTCCAACAAGAAGGGGAGGCTTTAGGGTTTGATGTTGATGTCTTTACGGCCAACGGTGATACAGCGAAGTACCACGATGCGATTTCACAAGCGATCGATGGAGGCTACGATGGCTTGATTCTTTCCCATGGTGATGATGCTGCTACGGTAGATGCTGTAAAACGTGCAGTCGATCAAGGGATAGAGGTGGTCACGTTTGATTCAAATCCTGATTTAGAGGCGATTGAAGGCGTGACATTAACGTCTCAAGATGATGAAGAGCTCGCCACGCTTGCGCTAGATAAATTGATTGAAGATTTTGATGGAGAGGCAAATATCGTTTATTTGTGGGTGGATGGATTTCCGCCAATGGTTCGCAGAGACGCCGTTTATCAGGATGTGTTGGCTGAGCAGCCAGGAATCAATGAACTTGATCGATTTGGCGTAGCGGCGGAAGATACATCAACGCAAACACAAAACGCGGTCGCAGCTTTGCTTAATAAGTATCCTGAAGGTGAAATTGACGCGATTTTTGCGACTTGGGACGCTTTTGCGATTGGGGCAACACGTGCTCTTGAGGAAGCGGGACGAGATGAAATTGATATTTATGGAATTGATGTATCAAATGCCGATCTTCAAATGATGCAACAAGAAAATAGTACATGGAACTACACTGCGGCGGTGGATCCAAAGCTCATTGGATCCATTAACTTACGAATTCTTGCGAAGAAGCTAGCTGGTGAAGAAACACCCCAGTTTTATGATTTAGAAGCATCCCTTATTTCTCGCGATCAATTACTTGAAGCCGAAAGCGAAGTAAATATGGTCACATTAGCGGATGTTCTTCCAAACTGGGGTGAGTCAGACGCTTTTGAAGAAGATTGGATGACTGTGTTAAAAGAACATAACGAATAATAGGTGATTTGATGAAGCTACAGATGAAAGAAATCTCTGTTTCTTATCCAGGTGTAAAAGCGCTTGATCAGGCTTCTTTTGAAGTTAGTGGAGGCTTGGCTCACGCATTGATTGGTGCCAATGGCGCAGGCAAATCAACGCTTATGAAAGTGTTGTCGGGTTCCGAAGCAGAGTATGCGGGGACGGTTTTAATTGATGAGCAAGTGGTTTCAATTCGTTCACCAAAAGACGCGCAATCCTTTGGCATTCAAATCGTTCATCAAGAAGTAGATACGGGGCTCGTCCCATACGTATCCGTTGCAGAGAACATGCATTTGTATACATTTGGTTCCAGTCAGAAGAAAAATGGCTGGGTGAAATGGAATCAAATGTACAAAAAAGCAGCGGCAGTTCTCAACACACTCGGAATCGAGATTTCAGCGAGAAAGCTAGTAAGCGAGTTAACGCTTGCTGAAAAACAAATGGTTCTTATTGCAAGAGCCGTCATGACCGACTGCCGCCTGTTGATTTTAGATGAACCAACCGCCCCGCTCAGTCTTGCGGAAACCGAGCAGCTGTTTCGGATTGTCCGAGATTTACAGAAAAAGAACGTGGCAGTCGTATTTATCTCTCATCGCCTACCAGAGTTGTTTGAGATTTGCGATGTGATCACAGTGATGAGGAATGGACAAGTGATTTCCACTCGATCGATCGTGGATACGTCAATCGATCAAGTTGTTGAGGGTATGTTGGGAGAGCCATTAAACGAGCAATTTACGGATAGAGGATCGGATGCAGGTGATCTCTTTTTAGAAGCTCGTTCCTTGTCCGATGGGGACAAAATCAATGACGTCTCCTTGACTGTACGAAAAGGGGAGATTGTTGGTTTAGCAGGTCTTGTTGGGGCAGGAAAGACGGAGCTTTGTAAGTTGCTCTTTGGCGCTTCAGTCAAAACGTCAGGTTCGTTACGAATGAATGGGGAACCCGTTCTGTTGTCTTCTCCTGCTGCTGCTGTCCGAAAAGGCATCGCTTTTGTGCCGGAAGAGAGACGAAAAGAGGGCATTCTGATTGATGAGACCGTTTTGGCAAACTTATCTGCTGCCAGTCTTGATCTTTTTAGTAACCGATTTGGCTTCTGGAATGAAAAGAAGGAAAAAGCAAGTGCACAGACGCTCATACAAGCTCTTGGCATCAAAACTCCTGGCGCAGAGACAATGGTGAAAAACTTATCTGGTGGAAATCAACAGAAGGTCGCGATTGGCAAATGGTTAGTGAACGATGCTGACCTGTATCTCTTTGATGAACCGACTAAAGGAGTGGACGTTGGTGCACGAAAGGATATTTTTGAGTTGATCGCAGAGCTTGCTGCAAGAGGAAAAGCGGTGATCTATGCCTCTTGTGAACTAGCGGACATTATTGGCATGACAGATCGGACGTACGTTCTTTATGACGGAAACATCGTTAAGGAATTAACGACCGCACAAACAAATGAAGAGGAACTGCTCTACCTCTCTACTGGAGGCGTGTAAGATGCTACACCTGATGGAACACAAACTTCATCTTTTGATTTTTTTCGCTTTTTATATAAATATGGAACCCTTATTCTTATTGTTCTCTTAATTATTGGCTTCTCAGCCGCAAACCCTGCTTTTCTTCAAGCAAGCAATATTGTGACAATCCTGCGCTCGATTTCCATTGTGACCATAATAGCGATTGGGATTACCATTTCTCTTTCCGTTGGAGGGTTTGATTTATCGGTTGGTTCTGTCGCCTCGCTATCAAACGCGGTTGTGATCTCGATGTTTGTCTGGTACTCCCAGACACCTTTGATTGCAATTGGAGCAGCAATTGCGGCTGCCCTTATTGTTGGCGCATTTAACGCTTTATGATCGTTAAAATACGTATTCCTGATTTACTACTTACATTAGCCGTTATGTTTATTATTCAAGGGGTCGCCTTAACCTATACAAGAGGAGCGACAATCTCCGAAAACATGATCATGGCAGATGGCAGTTATGCCGAAGGGACGATTAGTCCGATTTTCGCCAAGCTTGGTCAGGTTCCTTACATTATTATCATCATGCTCGTTTGTGTTGTCGCCGTTCATGTTTTTCTAACGTACACCAAACATGGACGTAGCCTTTACATTATCGGTGGAAATGAAGAAGCAGCTCGATTATCTGGCATTGCTGTAAACAAATATAAAGTCATTGCTTATTTACTTTCCGCTTTATTTGCCGCGTTAGGTGGGATTATTCTTGCTTCACGTGTCATGACAGCAGAGATTAATGCAGGAGGTCCATACTTAATGGACGCCGTAGCCGCTGCCTTTATCGCTTTGCCGTTTTTGGAGCTGGGAAACCAAATGCGATTGGAACGTTTGTTGGCGCAGTATTAATTGGGATTCTCGCAAACGGTCTGGTCATGATGAGTGTTCCTTATTATGCAATGGATATTGTTAAAGGAACGGTGCTCGCTCTCGCATTAGCCATTACTTACTATAAATACAAATAAATGGAGGAGATCACATGACAACCTTTACTGAAACGTATTTCACGATGACGGAAACGGATGCCATTATGTATGCAAAATCGACCCTTTCATTCTTTGCGGATGATGCAAAGCTATCTTGTAACGAAATTGGCGATGGCAATTTAAATTACGTCTTTCGATTAGTTGACAAGGGCAGTGGACAATCGCTCATTATTAAACAAGCTGGCCCTGTTGCACGGATCTCCGACGAATTTAAAGTGTCTCCTGATCGCAATCGAATCGAACATGACATCTTAAAAATACAAGGGGCGCTTGTCCCAGAATACGTTCCCAAAGTGTATCACTATGACCCGATAATGAATTGCACGGTGATGGAGGATTTATCCGAATACACGATTCTGCGTAAAGCCTTTTTGAGTCATCATACATTCCCGAATCTAGCAGACCACCTCTCTAGTTTTTTAGTAAATACATTGCTTTCAACATCAGACCTTGTTCTAGGGCATAAGGAGAAAAAAGAACAGGTGAAAGCATTCATTAATCCAGAGCTCTGCGAAATAACAGAAGATCTTGTTTATACTGAACCTTTTTACAATTGTGCTCGAAATGATGTTTTTGAAGGGACTTTACCGTTTGTGCAAAAAGAAATTTGGGGAGATGAATCGTTAGCACTTGAGACAGCGAAGTTGAAGTTTCAATTTTTAACAAAAGCGCAATCGTTGCTTCATGGTGATTTCCATACAGGATCAATCTTCGTTACGAAAGATCGGACAAAAGTGATTGATCCAGAATTTGCTTTTTATGGACCGGCAGGTTATGACATCGGCAATATTATCGCCAACCTTTTGTTTGCTTATGTGAATGGGGATCAAACAATTGAAGACCCGGTAACACGTGAGCAATTTACAACATATATCCTAACAACGATTAAAGACATCATTGATTTGTTTAAAGAGAAATTTATTGAAGCCTTTTTTTGATCAAGTGACTGAACATGTTGCACAGTATCCGGGCTTCTTAGAATATTATCTTGCAGAGCTTATTGCGGACACGGCTGCGGTGGCAGGTTTGGAATTATCGCGTCGTGTCATTGGCTTGGCGCCTGTGGCTGATTTAACTGAAATTACTGATCCAGAGAAGAGAGCAACTGCTGAAATCACGTGCTTAAAAGCAGCGAAAGTCTTTATCTTAAACCGGAATGACTTCTTTCACGGAGAAGATTTCACTCGTGTCATTCGCGAGAATACGTGCAGGGAGGGTGTGCAATGAACCAAGTCGTTGATGTGATTCAATCAGTTAAACTCAGTGAGGATGGCGCGTGTTTAATCATCTTGGACCAAACGTTACTTCCAGGACAAAAAGTATACAAACAACTAGAAACACCGAGTGACGTTTTTGAGGCGATTGTCCAGTTGAAAGTGCGAGGAGCACCAGCAATTGGCATTGCCGCAGCTTATGGTCTTTATTTGGGTGTGAAAAAAAGCGATGCTACAAATAAAGAGCAACTGCGGTCCTCGTTTTTAGAGGTTAAAGCGAATCTGGCCTCCTCCCGTCCTACTGCCGTCAACTTATTTTGGGCTTTAGACCGGATGGAGGACAGATTGAAGAAGGAAGAAAACCTGGGTTCGTCGATGACAGAAATCGTTCAAGCTCTAAAAGAAGAAGCGGAATCGATACGGCTTGAGGACGAACAAATCTGTGAAGCGATTGGCGAACATGCGCTCACCTTACTGGAGCCAGGAAGTGGGATTCTGACCCATTGTAATGCAGGAACAATTGCCACAGCCAAATACGGAACCGCTCTTGCCCCGATCTATCTTGGTCAGCAAAAAGGGTATCAATTTAAAGTGTATGCGGATGAAACGCGTCCGTTATTACAAGGGGCACGTTTAACCGCATGGGAGCTTTCGGAAGCCGATATTGATGTGACGTTAATCTGTGATAATATGGCTTCTCTTGTCATGAGTGAAGGCAAAGTCCAAGCCGTTCTTGTTGGTTGTGACCGTGTTGCAGCTAACGGTGATACAGCCAATAAAATTGGAACATCTAGTGTAGCGATTTTAGCGAAGCATTATGGCATTCCGTTTTATGTCTGTGCTCCAACCTCGACAATTGATTTTGACAGTAAGCACGGTCGCGATATTGTCATTGAAGAACGCGCAGCAGAAGAGATTACGACAAAATGGTACACGGAACCGATGGCACCTGAAGGCGTCAAAACGTATAACCCTGCTTTTGATGTCACGGATCACTCGCTTATCACAGCGATCGTGACGGAGAAAGGGATTTTTAAACCAACTGAATTAAACCAATTAGTAAAACAGGGATAGGATCCCTTCATTTGGCGCGATAGAAAGAATCGTCGTGAATGAACAACAGTTAATTTATTCTATTAAGAAGTAATTGTATTTCTTCTATTTTCAGTCTGGACTAGTTGGCGATAAACTCAAAACACCTTTCATTTGAAAGGTGTTTTGACACTGTGCCGGTTTCCGAGTCCCAAAAGCACCTTTCATTCGTTTTTCTTTTAATAAAGCATTGTGAATGGATGTGACTGTGTCGGAAATTAGCTTGCGATCTTTTTAAAATAACGCTGAATTTTTGCTATGTAACGCCTAGTGAGATTAGCGATTGTCAGCGTATACCAATGTCGAATACGAGTCGGGAATTAAAAAAAGTTAACGGAGAAAAACCTAATTAAACGCGTCAACGATCCAGAAGACCGTTTAAAACAATACATCCGCCTCTCCGAAGAGGGAGAATCAATGATGAATAAGACGTTTGCGACAATTGAATCCCGTTTTGAAAAGCGACTGCAACGCGCGACAAAAGAAGAAAAAGAGGAAATGGAGCACGCTCTGGACCTGTTCAAAAAAACTATTTTACTAACAGAAAGAAAAGGCGAGGGGCGCTGTCCGATATGGAAGGGACGCCCTTTTCGTGATTCCATGTTAAACTAGGGACCTATTTAGAGGGAGCGATGCTATGGGAAGAAGTAAGAGATGGCTTATAAGCAAAAGGCGTACAACGATTCGGACTCGCGTACTCATTGTTTTTTCCATTCTTGTATTTGCCTTATCTCATTATTCACACTTGTTCACGCCTATTTTGAAAGCGTTAACTTAGACGATGAATACAGGCAACTATCAAGGCAGACGGCAAATGCTCTTTCTTTTATGCCGGCATTAGCTGGTGCCCTTTATGATGAGGATATAAGTGAAGTCCAAGGCATTATTGACCGCGTGCGTTTACAGGCGAATAACCCGCTTGTGTACGTGATGGACAAGGAAGGACAAGATCTGTTGTCTGGTGTAGAAGAAGAGAATCGGGAAACCTTGCAGCCGACACTTGTGTTTGGCTCTTATGTAACCGAACGAACCGAATCTCGTGGCGAAGAAGTGATTCAAACGACGGCACCGATTTACGGCCAAGTTGACGAGGCAGAGCAGTTAATCGGCGCTGTGAGTGTGAACTATCCGATTGACACGATTCGAGAAGAGTTGGTTGGGCGGCTATGGCGTAATGGGAGTGCTGGACTTGCTGGTCTAGGATTGAGTTTGCTTTGTGCATGGATGATATCATCAAGTGTGCAACGGGATACGTTTGGCCATGAACCTGCTTTAGTGGCAGCGTTATATAAAGAACGGGAAACGTTGCTTAAAGCTGTGAATGAAGGCATTTGCGCTGTGAACCAGCAAGGGGAGATGACGTTGCTGAACCCGGCTGCCGAAACGATTTTATCAGAGAATCAAGCAAGTGAGATCATGCTGAACGTGCTTGGTTTAAATCAAGCGCTTCTAAAAGGCGAATCGTTTTATGACGAGATGCGCTTAATTGACGGAAAAACGCTGATGGTGAATTGCCGTCCTATCTATGAAAACGGCGAACGTACTGGAGCGATCAGCAGTTTTAGGGATTTTACAGAGATGAAACAAGTGAAGGAAACGATGGCCCAACTACAAGTTCAGTCAGATGGCCTTCGTGCCCAAACGCATGAGTTTCGAAATAAATTGTATGTACTCATGGGTTTGTTACAGCTTGGTAAGCAAGAGGAAGCACTTAACTTTATCGTCCAGGAAACAAACGTTCAGCGCACACAGACGGCGCCTCTTTTTCAAAAAGTAACGGATATCGGCGTACAGGCACTTTTACTCGCGAAGATGGCGAAAGCATCTGAAAAGCATGTCCACTTGTCGATTGAGGAGTCAAGTGAATTGCATCCAATCAAACGGATTCCAATGTCTGATTTGTCGGTTATGATTGGCAATGTCTTAGACAATGCGATTGAAGCGGTTGCGCATACAGAAAAAAAAGAAGTGCGCTTTTTTGTTAGTGATGCGGGAGACGAGTGGGTGATTGATGTGTACGACAGTGGCGAAGGGTTTAGCGACGAAGATGAACGCCTATTTGAAGAAGGTGTGTCTACAAAAGGAGAGGGCCGTGGATTTGGTCTTTCAAACGTGCGAGAAACGTTGTTGAAGTGGGACGGGGTAATGGAAGTTGAACCGTTATCAGGGGATGAGGGGACGGTTGTATCCATTTATATTCCGAAAGAAAGAAGGGAACAGACGATATGAATGTGTTGATTGCGGAAGATGATTACAGGGTTGCGATGATTCACTCGGCATACGTGGATGCGTGTAGTGGATGCAATCAGGTTGGACATGTGTTAAACGGACATGACTTGTTCAAGCGGCTCGCTGAAAGCCCTGACGTCGACCTGCTGCTTCTTGATTTATACTTTCCTGATATCGAGAGGCTGGACCTTTTACGGAACGTACGGACAAAATACCCTGCTTTAGATATTATCATTGTTTCTGCATCTGATGATGTTGCGATTCTCCAGCATGCGAAACGCTTTGGCGTCTTTGCCTTTTTACAAAAACCAGTAGACGAATCTTTGTTTAAACAAACGCTTGAAGATTATGCAAAAGAACAGACCTTTTTTAAACAGTCAAACGCTACCTTTTCAAAAATGGATGCTGAACGGGTGCTTGGCGGAAAGCCTAAAACAACTTCACGTCCACCCTCGGCAAATGTTCTACCTACGGGAATTGATGCCATTACACTTGAGCGGGTCTACAAGTCGCTTAAAGAAGCGCAAGAAGGCTTGACGATCGAAGGAACGTGTGAGGAGATTGGCATATCAAGGACAACGGCAAGGCGCTATCTTGAGCATCTTGTACGAGAAGCACATATTTATACACAGTTAAGCTACGGTGAAATTGGCAGACCGGAACGTCGCTATCGATTGAAATAAAGGATGAGCCGATTTCGGTCTCTTTTTTTGTGTGGCCATAAAGGCTAAAAAGCATGAAAGGGTTAAAAAGAATATTAGAGATGTTTTATTGTTTCACCAATCGAAGGCGTGCTATAGTGCATGAAACACATTAATGAAAGCGTTTGCTTTATGGGGGTTGTTAACGAATGAAAAAAAGCATGCTTATAATAAGCCTGGCGCTTCTTGCTGGTTGTAGTGCCAGTGTGCAACAACCAGCTTTGTTTCCAGATCGGACAATTGAGATTATCGCTCCGGCTACTCCAGGAGGCGGGTGGGATATGACTGCGCGATCGATACAGCGCTCCCTCGTCGATGATGGGAAACTGAATGAAAACGTAACGGTATTGAATAAGCCTGGCGGTGGGGGTGAAGTGGGCTGGCAATATTTGAACCAGCAAAATAGCCATTTTGCCGCTGTGAATTCAAGCTTGCTTTTAACAAGCAACTTACTTGGGCAAAGTGATTTATCGTATGAAGACTTTACCCCACTCGCAATGCTATCAACAGAATGGCTCGCTGTCGCTTCGGGCGCAGATGCTCCATTTGCAGACGGTAAAGAAGTGATGATGCAACTAAAGGAAGATCCAAAATCGTTAACGATTGGCGTAAGTCCCTCGCTCGGTTCCGGTAACCACCTAGCTTTTGTGCAGTCAGCAGTTGCGTACGGTGTTGATCCGACAGAACTGCAATTTCTCGTCTATAGTAGCGGAGGGGACATTATGAATGCGCTTCTAGGCGGTCATATTGATATTGCCACAAATTCGGTGTCTGGTTTTGCAGAACAATACGAAGTCGGAGAAGTCGAGATTTTGGCAATTACGTCAGAAGAACGGCTCGAAGCGTTTCCAGAAGTGCCCACTTGGACTGAGCTTGGTGCGGAAATGGTCTTTCCTCATTGGCGCGGCATAATGGGACCAGAGGGGATGGCACAAGAAGAGATTGATGTTTGGGACGAGTGGCTGTCCTCGATGGTAGAAACAGATGAATGGAACATGATTTTGGAAAACAATGATTTGGATGCTTTTTATATGGATAGTAGTGAAACAGCTGCATTTATGGACGAACAAGCCGCGTTTTTCGAAGAAATTATTGTTGATTCAGGCCTTGCGCCTTAATGGAGGAGATGAAAGTATGCATTCCGTTCGATTATTCATGCCGTTGTTTTTTATTGTATTAAGCGTAGCATATGGCATTCTCATTTTACAGCTGCCGCAAGCCACACTTGGTGATGCAGGGCACCTCATTATTTTCCAGCTGCCATTTGTTTCGGTTTGTTGCTGTTTTCGATTGTTGATTTGGTTCAGGTGATGAAGAAAAAAGAAGAAGCAGCTACTGAAGATTTACTGTTGCTTATACGCAAATCGACCCTTACGACTATTGGTGTCATCGTGGTTCTGTGCATCATTTATACGCTATTGTTTGAATACGCCGGGTTTTTGTTATCGACAGTTACGTTTTTAGCCGCATTGCTTTTTACTTAAATGGCAGAACAAAATGGCGATTAAATATTCTTGTTACAGGCATCGTTTCCTTGAGCACATGGTATATCTTTAGCCAACTGCTGGAAATTAGTTTGCCGGCGTTTGGAGGGTGAAAACATGGACTGGTCGATTATTATAGACGGGCTTTTTACCGCACTCGAACCAATGAATATGGTATGGTTGATTTTTGGTGCTCTACTTGGTACCATTGTCGGAATTTTACCTGGACTTGGTCCCGCAACAGGGGTAGCGGTGTTAATTCCACTTACGTTTGGAATGAACCCCGTTAGCGCGTTGATTCTTATGTCAGCGATTTATTACGGAGCCCTTTTTGGTGGATCAAGGAGTTCGATTTTAATTAATACCCCAGGAGACGGATCATCGATTGCAGCTACATTTGACGGCTATCCAATGACGTTAAAAGCCAAGCTGGACAGGCCATGTCAATTGCAGCGATGGCATCTTTATTCGGTGGAATTATGGCAATCTTCGGATTTATTTTTCTTGCTATTCCTCTTGCGCAATTTGCGTTAAATTTTGGACCGGCAGAGTATTTTATGCTTTTCTTATTTACGCTATCGGCAGTGGTGGCCCTCTCAACTGGGAAAATGGTTAAAGGGTTTGTCGCGATGTTTATTGGGCTTGCGATTAGTACAGTAGGCATCGACTTGCAATCTGGGGTGCATCGCTTCACATTTGGCGTGCCTCATTTTACTGACGGTATTCACTTTATCGTGATCATTATAGGGATTTATGCATTAGGGGAAGTTTTGTATAATATGTTTCCGAGAAAAACCGATCAGCAATCAAAAAAACAATCGATCGGCAGCAAATGGTTTACAAAGGAACAGTGGAAACGGTCACTTGGGCCCATTTTCCGTAGCGGCCCACTTGGTTTCTTCCTCGGTGTATTGCCCGGTTCTGGAGGAACGATTTCGTCTTTGCTTGCGTACAGCACGGAAAAACAATTATCCAAACGAAAGGACGAATTTGGCAAGGGTGCAGTGGAAGGGCTTGTTGCACCGGAATCTGCCAATAGCTCCGCGGCGGTGGGTTCATTAATCCCGATGCTGACGATGGGCATCCCAGGTTCTGGGACAACCGCGGTAATGCTTGGGGCACTAGTTATGATTGGTATCACGCCAGGACCGCTTCTGTTTGAAAACAGCCCAGATCTTGTATGGACATTAATCAACAGTATGTTTATCGGAAACTTAATTCTCGTCATCATCAATATTTTAATGGTTGGACTCTTAATTAAAATATTGCGCACGCCTGCCAATGTCCTATACCCAATCGTGCTTGTGCTATCTTTTATTGGTGCCTATACACTTGGATACAGCACGATTGATTTCTATTTGCTCATTGCAGCTGGATTGCTTGGTTTACTAATGCGGGTGCTAGACTATCCGGTTGCGCCGCTTATTTTGGCGTTAATTGTTGGCGGTGAAATGGAACAAAACATGCGACGGGCATCCATTATTTACGAAAGTCCTCAAGCGATTTTCTTCGCATCACCAATCGCGACGACGTTATTTTGCTTAACGCTGCTCTCTCTTTGTTCCCCTTTGATTGTGAAACTGTTTAAGCGGAGAAAAGGGAAAGGAACAGGTGTATCGATGTGACAATACAGGAGCTTAACAGAAAAAACGCTGCCCAGCAGCGTTTTTTGTATGAGTGGCACATTCGAATTAGTGTCCTCGTTCTCTGTTGAATTTATACGCTTCTACGCTCTATTTTATGGTAAATCAGACCAAGAATCATCGCTGGTACTGTACAAATGATCATTCCAAGAAAAGCATACCCTGGTTTGATATCAAACAGAAAGCCACCATATAAGGTGAAGACCGCTGTGCTCCAGCTAAGGGCAAGCGCAGAATAGAGTCCTTGTACTTTTGGAATCTGGTCTTGCGAGATGTTTTGAATTAAGTATTTCATAAAGGCATAATGAGCCATCGCAAAGGAAAAGGCGTGCAACGTTTGGGCAATGGAAAACACAATCATAGTTGGAAACGCAAAAACAAGTAACCAGCGGATCGTAGCGCCAAGTCCTGCTAGGGCAAGTAAAGAACCGATTGAGAACCGACGAAAGGTTCGGTCTGCTAGTGAGAAAAACACGATTTCCGCCAGCACAGCAATATTTAAGATGACGCCGATCACATATTCAGGCGTTTCAATGGTTTTGAGATAAAGGTAGCCATAATTGTAATAAGACGCGTGTCCTGCTTGGAGCAAAATAACAATGAGCAAAACGAGCCAAAAATGTTTTCGCTGAAATAATTTCCATAAACCAACCGCTTTTGTTTGTTGCGCCTGTGGTTTTGCCGATAAAATAGGCGGTGCAGGTCTGAAGCCTAAGTAGACGAGTACCGCTACGCCGAGTATGAGCGCCAGTAAGATAATATGATCACCAAAGAGCGCAATGAAAACGGATAAAACGACCCCGGCAAAGACAAATCCAATTGAGCCCCATTGACGGCTCTTCCCGTAATGCAGTAATTGTTTATGTTGGACGAGCGTACCTGCAGCACTTTCTAAAATAGGCATTAAGGCTGGATAAAGCAAGTGAAAGAAAATCGTGACGATCAGCAAGCTTGTAAAAGATTGAGACGGGATATAGAGAAGCAGGGCAATCAATGTCCCGATACTCGCTCCATTTATTAGCGTTTTGCTGCTAACCTTGCCTGATAAATAAGGGAAAGCGAATAAAGTAGAAAGCCCTCGTGCAACTAAGCCTAAGCTCATAATGAGACTTGCCTCTGTAACTGTTAGCCCCTTTGTATACACCATCCATCCTGTCCAATACGGCAGAAAGATTCCCCACGTTAAAAAGAAGCTAAAATAGCGAGTGCTCATCCAGCGATGTGTGTTCATTTTGTTTCCTCCAATTGTGTCCTCTGTTCGTATGATTCGCATGATATCATGGAAAGAATAAGGATACTATGAGATATCGCATATATGGAGGTGAAAGATGTACGCTTATACAGGTGAGAAGAAGCAGGTCTATATGAATATGCATTCGATTGCTCATCAATTTTCTTTCCTGTGGAAACGTTTATGGAAGTGTTCGAATATCAACGCAATGAATGGATAATTAATGAAGGAAAGAAACCAAGTCACCTTTTTTATGTGGTGGAAGGTAAAGCAAAAATCTTTACAACACATCAAAATGGCAAGGTATCTTTAATCAATTTTATTAAGCCAAAAGATTTCATTGGTGAAATGGAACTCATCGATGAAGGTTATTATTCTAAAGGCATTCAAGCTGCAACCAAGATCGTTTGTTTTGCGATTCCTTTTCAGCAATGTCGTACACAATTATTAGGGGATGCTCTATTTCTCCGTGAATTAACAAGATTTCTAAGTGTAAAAGCAACATTTATGGCTAAAAAATATGCGCAAAGTCTCGCTTTTCCACTTGAAAACCGATTTGCCTATTTTATCTTAGAACTTTCTGATGAAGGAATTTATCAGGAAAAGCATGTAACAGTGTGTGATTATTTAGGGGTATCATACCGCCACCTCCTTCATGTTCTTAATCAATTTTGTCAAAAGGGTTATTTAAAAAAGAAGGGACGAGACTATGTGGTGAGCGACAAGCTGTCTCTCGAACAACTTGCTGTGGTACTAAAAAATAAATAGGCGCAGATACCTGCATTCTTACGTACAAATGGTAAGAGGCATCTGTGGAAATCATTCAGAATCGCAAGTGATATTTAAAATGTCTTGCAATAGTGCTACAATATAAAGAAGTAATAAAATCCACAATGATGTGGCATGCTATGTGTTCACATTGTTTGCGAATATTAATGTATAAGGACGGATAAGGATGACTGACAAACAAAGTACAACAGACGTTTTATTAATCGGTGCTGGAGTCATGAGTCGACTTTGGGTGTACTTCTGAAAGAACTAGCACCAGATTGGAAGATCTCAGTATTTGAAAAGCTTGCAAATGCAGGTGAAGAAAGCTCGAATGAATGGAACAATGCAGGTACGGGACATGCGGCACTGTGTGAACTTAATTACACGAATGTAAAGCCGGATGGAACGGTCGACATAAGCAAAGCGATTACCATTAATGAACAGTTTCAAACATCGATGCAATTCTGGTCTTACCTTGTTACCCGTAACTTAATTCAAAAACCGCAGGAATTTATTAGAGCATTGCCACATATGAGCGTTGTCCAAGGAGAAAGCAATGTTGAATTTTTGAAAAATCGTTTTAAAGCGCTTTCTTCTAATCCGCTATTTAAAGGAATGGAATTTGCAGACGATCCAGAAAAATTAATGGAATGGATCCCACTTATGATGAAAGACCGCTCATCCGATGAAATGATAGCGGCAACAAAAATAGACACTGGAACGGATGTTAATTTTGGTGCATTAACACATAAAATGTTTGACCATTTAGAACAAGAAAACGTTGAGATTCATTACAACCATAGTGTGACGGATATTACACGTGGAAGCAACGGACGATGGGACGTAAAAATACGCAATCTTGAAAGCGGTACAATCGATACGCATACAGCGAAATTTGTCTTTATCGGCGGTGGCGGAGGCAGTCTGCATTTATTGCAGAAGTCCGGTATTCCTGAAAGCAAACAGATTGGCGGTTTCCCAGTAAGTGGAATCTTTATGACATGCAATAACCCAGCGATCGTCGAGCAACATCATGCTAAAGTTTACGGAAAAGCAAAAGTGGGCGCTCCGCCGATGTCTGTGCCCCATTTAGATACAAGATTCATCGACAATGAAAAGAAATTGCTTTTTGGACCATTTGCTGGCTTTTCACCAAAGTTTTTAAAGTACGGTTCTGTGCTTGATTTATTTACATCTGTTAAGGCAAATAATCTCTTTACCATGCTCGCGGCCGGAGCAAAAAATATGGGATTAACGAAATACTTAATTCAGCAAGTGTTGTTATCAAAAGAACAACGGATGAACGAGTTACGTGAGTTTATTCCAAACGCTAAAAGCAAGATTGGGACTTAGTTGTCGCTGGTCAGCGTGTTCAAGTGATTCGGGATACAGAAGCAGGCGGAAAAGGAACACTTCAATTTGGTACAGAAGTGATCAGCGCCGCAGACGGCTCCCTCGCCGCATTACTTGGGGCTTCCCCAGGTGCTTCAACAGCCGTCCACGTCATGCTCGAAGTGCTAGAAAGATGTTTCCCAAAACAGATGCCGGAGTGGGAAGCAAAAATCAAAGAAATGGTGCCTTCATTTAGAATGTCACTAGCAGAGAATCCGTTGCTTTTAAGTGAGGTTCACGCCTCAACAGCAGAAGCGTTAGAACTAAATGACGATGATAATCAAACAAAAGTGAACACTGAATCTGATTTTTTAAAGCAAGCGTGAGCGTTCAAATATACGGACAACGACTATTTCACCCGGAGCCGTGAATACTGAAGATTACTGATCAAGAGTTGAAAACTGCTTACGATGAACTGTATAAAGGAGCGATTCATCCAGATGCGATCGCTGAGCCATCAGATGTCGCGCTTCATGAAATCATTGTACGTCCAACGAATCAACAAGCATAGGCTTTTTGTAGTAGTGAAGATAGTAAGGATAGAAATGTTCTAACTATCAGAGGTGGACTGAGACTAAACAGAAGAAGCACCAGACTGGAACAAGCGACGCTATATGCGTCGCTTGTTTTCAATTTGATAAGCAGTTAATTAATGGAATCTCCGCATCCACGGTGAAATTTCCGCATAACTAGCACGAATCTCCGCATGCAAAGATCGAATCTCCGCAATAGATGCTTGAAACTCCGACTTACGCATTGAAATTCCACATTTATGAGTGAATCTCCACAACCGTGGTGAAATCTCCGCATAATCAGCGCCAATCTCCACATAATTAGCACGAATCTCCGCATGCAAAGATCGAATCTCCGCAATAGGTGCTTGAAACTCCGACTTACGCATGG